>NZ_CP018346.1:1200000-1500000 GCF_001989455.1 Prochlorococcus sp. RS04
ATAATATAATACCCACCTATTTTGAATTACTTACTGAATTAGATTTAAGTTTTCTGGAAAACACAAATCCTCGTGAATTACAGAGAAGAATGGCTTTAGAAGTTACTACTTTATTCCATGGAGCCGAAAAAGCATTAAAGGCGCAATCAAACTGCGAAAAATTATTCCTTGGACATAAAGAAAAAGTTGGAGAAATTCCAGCGATTTCTTTAAAAGAAGTAGTTTTTCCAGTAAAGTTTTTCTACTTATTAAGTGCTCTAAAACTTTTCAAATCTAGCAGCGAATCCAAAAGATCTATCAAAGGTGGGGGTGTAAAAATTGATAGTCAAAAAGTAATAAATCCTGATTTAGTTTTTAATTCAAAAAATGATTTGGAAGGAAAAATTTTGCAAATTGGAAAAAAAATAATTAAGAGGTTTGAAAACTGAAAATTGATGAATAACAGATTTAATTCAGAAGATAAAATAATATTGGCAATTGATGGATTAGATTTAAGTCAAGCAAAATTACTTTTGGAAAAATGTCCAAATATTAAGTGGGTTAAAGTTGGTTTAGAACTTTTTGTTAGGGAGGGTCCAAGAGTTATTGAAATATTAAAGGGTTTTAATAAAAAAATTTTTTTAGACTTAAAATTTCATGATATTCCAAATACCATGCTTGCAGCATGTTTCCAAGTTTCAAAATTAGGGGTTGATATAATTTCTATTCATGCTTCAGCAGGTTTAAAAGCTCTTAAGGATTCGAAAAAAGCATCTTTAGAAGGAGCCACCTCAGTCAGCGTAAAACCTCCATTAGTTGTAGGAATAACTGTTTTAACAAGCTTTTCTCTTAAAGATTTTCAAACTGATCTTGATAGAAATAATTCAATTGAGGAAAATGTATTAAGACTTGCAAAGTTGTCTTTTGATGCTGGATTAGATGGATGTGTTTGTTCCCCTTGTGAGGTAAAAATGTTGAGATCTATTTATAAGGATAATTTTGAACTTATTACACCAGGTATCAGATTAAATATTGACAATAAAGATGATCAAAATAGAATTATGACTCCCTATGAAGCTATAGATAATGGCGCTTCTAAGTTGGTCATTGGTAGATCAATTTCAAAAGCTATAGATCCTAATAAAGCTCTGATAGAGATATTTAAATCTATTGATTCTGATTAATTTTGGATTCTTCTCCCTTAAGCAATCTTGTTATGTTTGTTCTATGTTTCCAGATTACTAATAATGCAACAATTAAACTTATAAAAAAGTATGTGTGCATAAATTTACCTAGGTAAAAAAACATAAAAATAGGAAGTAAGATTGCAGCTGAAATACTTGATAAAGAAACAAATTTAGTTTTTGTTAGGACTATTAAAAAAATGCCAAGAGATGCGAGTCCAACTTTCCAAGAAAGAGCTAAAAACATACCTAATCCAGTTGCAACAGCTTTCCCTCCTTTACCTCTAAGCCATATTGGCCAAATATGTCCTGAGATAGCGGATATCCCTGCTATAACTTCTATTAATCCTTGATCTGTGTAGTATTGAGCAATTTTTACTGCAATAAGGCCTTTCCCAACGTCAATGATAAATACAAAAAGTGCTGGCCATTTCCCAACATTTCTTAAGACATTTGTAGCACCTGTAGATCCAGAACCTATAGTTCTTAGATCTATGTTTTTGAGATATTTCCCAATTAAAAAACCTGTCGGAAGTGATCCTAAAAGATAACTTGCAAAAATTATTAAGATATTCATAAAGCTTAGTTTAGTTCAAGATCATCGTAAATTTCATTATCTGAACCAGCAAATGCAACCCATAATGGGAATTGAAGTATTGGAATTTCAACAGAGGTTTCTGCTGCATCAATGATAATAAATGGCAATTCTTCATTCGCTTCTAGTCTATCAGCTCTCTCGATGACACCTTCAGGCCTTTCAAAAAGAACAATCCCACTATTAGGTCCAAAGTCATCCCTTGTTAGACCAAGTGAATCTTGAAGAATTCTTCTCCATTCACCTAATCGTTCAGGCTGCGAAGCTAAAATAAGAGTCTGAAATTGATCTCCATATAATTCGCCAAGAATAGATATTAAGCCAGCTGATAACAAGGCATTTTTTTGTCGAGATCCTCTACTTTCAAGAGAACCTCTTCCACCCATGTTAAAGAACCAATCATCCATAATTTCTATATCTGAGGAATCAAGACTCCGTCTTAATTTCCAAGGTTCTGCATAAAAGTCGGGTTGTTCTGTGAAACTTGAAAAGCAACTTTTTATAATCTCTTCATCTGGCTTAAATGTCTCGGAAAGAGCAGGAACATTAACTACATTATTTGTGCTATTGTCTTGCTTTTTCTCATCAAGGGGAGAAGGCTTTACGATTATTGGTTGAGAAACTAATTCAAGTTTCTCTACGTTTTGTGAAAGATTCTGCAAAGCTCCAGTTAAGTACTCTTGAAAGCCTTTAACTCTTTTAGCAATATTATCTGACTGCCCTTTAAAATTAGTCTCAATATCTTTTTCTATTTCATTTTTTTTTGTTTCTAACTCTTTTATTTCTTTAACTAAAGAATCTTTTTTTGAAAAGAGATCACTAAAAATTTCATTAGAAATTTCATCAAAAGATTTAGTTGATTTATGGTTTTTCGGTGTAATTTTTTTATTTTGAGTTGTATTTTTCTTACTAATTTGTTTTGTTTTATCATCTGAAATTGAGTTATCTGGTAATAATTGCTTTTCAGGATTATTGTCGGAAATTTCTGTATTGGTCATTTAAATAATTTTGATGATTAGGCAAAGTCTGAATTTTAAGAATTTTTAATTTCCAGGGAGTCAACTTTTTTTATGAGCTCATCTTTTAATTGCTTTGGATTAAATAAAATTGGTAATAAATGAGGACTGGACTTTTCTCTAAAATAAAAAATACCTGGGATTACAGGGAAAAAGAATTTCCATGATATCCAGTTCTTGAATGGAAAAGTTCTAATCTCTTTCCCTAATTGTAAAACGATAAAATCATCATTAGTTATTTTTATTCTTAAGGTAAATGACTGAAGTAATAAAAAAAAGCTAAAAGAAGCAAAAACTATTGTTGGCAAAGAACCAATATTCAAAAACAAAAGCATAAAACTTAAAACTATTAGAATGATTGGCAACTGAAATGAAGGAGATATTATTACTGGCTCCTCTTTTTTTGATTTAGTATTTAACATAAGATCATCCAAATAAAATTTGTGTTAGCAATACATCCATTAAAGATACAGTAACGAGAGTCATTACAACTGCACCTGTTGTACTTGTTCCAACTTCTTTTGGACCTCCTTTGGTTGTAAGTCCATATCCACAAGCAATGATTGAAATAAGTAATCCGAACACAACAGATTTTATTAACATTGAAGTTAAGTCTGCACTGGTTAAACTCACATTGCCTGATCTTACAGATGTCCAAAAAACTATTGGAGGAACTTTATAAAAAATTGTGCTCCAAATTTGTCCACTCCATAAAGCTACAGATAAAAACAAAAGACACTGTATTGGAGACATTATTACCATCGATAGTAACCTTGGGACTACCAAATATTGGACTGGTTCGGTTCTTAACATTGTTATTGCCTCAATTTGTTCTGTGACTTTCATAGTGCCCAGTTGAGCAGCATAGGCAGTGGCAACCTTTCCAGTCATCAAAGTAGCAGTTAGAAGAGGAGCCATTTCTCTCGCCATGCCTACTGCTAATAAACCTCCAATTTCACTTGAAACCCCCATACTTGTAAGTTGAGATGCAACTTGAATATTAAAAACTGTACCTGCTGCAATTCCTGTAATTAATACAATTAATAAACTGCCAGGACCTGACTCCATAAGTTGGTCAAAGAGATCATTTTTGGAAATTTTACCCTTACAGATAAAATTAATTGCTTGCCCACCAATGATTAAGCTGCTTAGAAGTCTTTTTAAAAAATTAAGGTAATACATATCTTTATATTAGTTTGTAATTAATTTTCGATCCCATTTTCGCATGATTAGAAGACCAATTATTACTAATATTGAGGGTATAAAACCAATGCATAATCTAATAGTTAATTGTGCTGAGGAGCACTGCTCAATAATATTTAGACCATCATTATCAACAAAGCATGATTGATAACCTGATAAATACAATAAAAATCCTAATAATTGAACACTAAAGGCAATACCAATCTTCTGAATAAGTACCATCCAAGCAGTATATAGTCCTGCCGGTTTCTCTGGGTCTTCGTCTATTGCATCAGGAAGTAGTGACCAAGGGATAAGAAAAGCGGTTGAAGCTCCAATACCAATAAGACAGATTATGAAAATTAAAAGAATGAACAGAAATATGTTGCCAGCATTTAGGAATAAACTATCTCCAGCTCCTGAAATTTTTGATAATGAAGGTAAAAATAAAGCTGCTGTACATGAAATAATCCACATAATTGCTCCATAGTTTAACGCTGAAATCCTGTTCAATTTATTTGATACTCTGGTCCATATTTGTAAACCCACTAAAGCGCTAATTTGGAAAGGTATCGGGATCCACTTCGCAATATATGTTGGTACGTTCAGTACATCCTCGACATAGATTAAGGCTACTGTTTGCATTAATTGTAAGGCGCACCAGAGAAGAATATAGAGCGTAATAACTTTTAGAAATTTTTTATTTCTGAAGATCCTTTTGAATTGAAGTGTTATAGCTTCAACTTTTCCTGAAGGCCTTCTTGCTTTTTTTGCGAATGGAGCTAATCCCCAACAAGAAATTAATGTTGCAGCAACTGCAATACATCCGCTTATTTTACCCATTAAAAAATATTCATTATTTGCTGATCCTTCGGAACCTAATACAACTCCAGCAATTATTAAACCAGTTAATCCTGCAATTATTGAGCCAGTAAATCTAGATGCGTTTAGTCTTGTTCTTATTGCTGTTTTTTCAGAAATTTCAGTAGAGAGAGCTGCGAAAGGAAGATTAATACTTGTATAAGCAGTCATTACGATTATAGAAATTATGGCATAGTAAATAGTCTTGGTTAGCACTGAACCAGTGGGTGTCCACCATATTGCAGCTAAAGAGAAACCTAGGGGAACAGATGCTGCTACCATCCAAGGGATTCTAGGCCCCCATCTTGATTTAGTACGATCACTTAACCATCCAATTAACGGATCATTTACTGCATCCCATATCTTTATTAACATTAATAATGATCCTGCAATTATTACTGGTAAACCAGCAGAAATAAAGAATTTGAAAAGAAAAAAACCAAATTGTGTCGCGACTAAACCTGTGCCTGCATCTCCTAGCCCATAAGAGAACATTAATCTTGATGTTGATCTAGAAATATTTTTTTTCAAGTGTGAATTTTCCAATCTTTTAACCTTGTTTATTGTTTGATAATGTATTATTGCAATGGTAATTCTATTACTTAACGCGGGCGTGGTTTAGTGGTAAAACCTCAGCCTTCCAAGCTGAAGATGCGGGTTCGATTCCCGCCGCCCGCTTTTAGAATAAATTATTTTTTGCCCCAAATACTTCTTCTGAAATGATTAGTAAAGAGCTTCGACTCTTTATTGAAACAGATTTTTTATTAATAGTTAAGGGTTCAAAAATTTCAGATATGCTAGTGTCGATAACTTTTAACCAATTATATTTACATTTCGGCAAAGGGAAATCGATACTTTTTGAATATGCATTTAAACCTATCCAAACCAGAGGGTTAGTTATGCCTTTGTTAATGCTAAAGGCAACTGTGTGAGACCAACTACTCCAATCTGGGCTATCTAACTTTGTTCCATGCCAATGATATGTTGGAATATTTTCATTGGTTTGATTATAAGGGAAGAATGATGGATTGAAAATGTTTATTAGCTTTTTTCGGATTTTTATAACGTATTTAAAATATTCTAATAATTCCAAATCTTGTTGACCATGTTCCCAACTCATACATCCCAATAAATTATTTTGGCACCAAGAATTGTTGTTCCCGCCTTGTGATCTTCCTATTTCATCACCCATAAGTATCATTGGAACACCCTTAGAGATAAGTAAACTAAGAATAAGATTTTTTTGTTGTCTTTTTCTTAAATTATTGATTAATAAGTTCGTAGTTGGTCCCTCAGTACCATGATTCCAAGAATTGTTATGGTTATCTCCATCTCTATTTTGTTCTCTATTGGCAAAGTTATGTTTTCTATTGAAAGTTACTAAGTCTTTTAGAGTGAATCCATCATGTGAAGTAATAAAATTTATCGACTTTGGAAAAATATTATCTTCTTTATAGATAGATGGCGTCCCTTTTATTTTATCGCTCATATTCCAAGCTGTATCTTTATCACCCTTCCAAAATCTCCTCAAGTCATCTCTAAAATGACCATTCCAAGTGAAAGTATTCTTAGATGGGAAATCACCTAATTTATATAAACCGCCACAATCCCATGGCTCACTTATGAACTTGATATCGATAAGTTCTGGTTCACATTCTATATCTTCAAAAATTGGAGGATTATCAAGCGGTGAAAGATTTTCTCCTCTTGATAGGGCAATTCCTAAATCAAATCTAAAACCATCAACTCCTAATTCACTCGCCCAACACTTTAAAGATTCAATTATTAGTTTTCTAACTAATCCTCTGTTTGCTGCAATAGTATTACCACATCCGGAGACGTCCTGATAATTTTTATCTTTTCCAATAAAGTAATAAAGATTTTCATCTATACCTTTCCAAGATATTGCTGGCCCTTTTGAATCACCTTCGCAAGTGTGATTGTATACAACATCTAAGATGACTTCAATGTCTGCTTTATGACATTCCTCTACAAATCTTCTAAATTCCTCTCTATTCTTTACGGCAGATTCATTCGAAAGATATTCAAAATGCGGAGTAAACCAATTAATTGGACTATATCCCCAAAAATTTTTTAGACCATTTGGGGCATCAGTAGGATCAAAACAAAAAATTGGAAGTAATTCAATTGTTGTAATACCCAGTTCTTTGAGATAAGGAATTTTTTTAAAAAATTTCTTAAAACAACTTTCATCTTTATCAGTTGATTCAGTGAAAGCTTTGATATGGAGTTCATAAATAATTGTTTCTTCCCAAGAATGTTTCGGTCTTGGATAATCCTTAAAATTAAATAATTTTCTATCGCAAACAACACTTTTAAGACAAGAATTAGTATTTTCTTGATTTTTTAATGCATTTTCTCTTTTATAACTTCTCCATCCGGTAATACCCCTTGAACATGGATCAAGTAATACTTTTTTTTCATAGTTATTATTAATCTCATTATTTTTTTGTTTCACTCTATAAGCATAAATACAACCTTCATCTAGATTTTTTATTTCCGCATGCCAGTATGGACCTGTATTATGAGTCTGATCTAATTTGAATGTGCTTTTTGGGGAAATAGAGTCCTCTTTCTCAAACAATAAGATTTCTACATATTCTGCATTTGTGGCTACTAAGGAAAAATTAATCCCTTGCGAAGTTAGAGAACTTCCTAAAGGAAACGGTTTACCTTTATTGAGATGAATCACTTTTTCTTTATCATTGATTAGTTAAATATTGAGATAATTTATTTAAATTACTGATATTTGAATAATAGATGCAAAATTTAAAAAAAAAACTCAAATTTAAGGCTTCACTAATCAACTTTATTAGATCTTAGAGAGTATTAATTTTCTAATTAATTACAATTTCTTCATCCATTTGGTCAGTGCATAAAACGATTTATAGAGAAAGTTTAATAATGAGAAAACTAGATTTTTCTTGATTTCAAAATACAAATTGTGTTTTTTCATGTGATGAGAAGGAAATATATCTGAAAATTAATAAAACATAATAAATAGCTCAAATTCTTAAATTCACACCCACTTTGACATTCCCTCCCTTTGCTAAATGTAGTTAGATTGTTAATGCTAAATCTAGTGCCACCAATGCTTCTTGCTGTTCTCTAAATGAAGAGGCTATTTTTTATAAATAAAAAAGCGCGGTTATAAGAAAAAATAATGTTGCTAAAAATGTCCCTAAAATTTGTATAAAGCTTTGCGCCGCCGGCATTTTCGGTTGCCGTATTTGTATTTGCTCCATATGATGTGAAAGTTCGAGGTTTAAACTCGATTTAAATCTTTTTTAACCCCTAGCTTTAATTTAAATTTCAATGAACAAAGCTGATTTAGTAAATCTTGTTGCAGCTCGTACAGAGCTCACAAAAACGGATGTTTCTTTAGTTGTTGATGCAGCTATTGAAACTATTGTTGATTCAGTAGTGGAAGGCAAAAAAGTCTCTTTACTAGGATTTGGTTCTTTTGAACCAAGAGATCGTTCTGCAAGACAGGGTTTAAACCCTAAGACAGGCGAAAAAATTGCAATACCCGCTAAAAGAGTTCCAACATTCTCTGCAGGTAAACTTTTTAAGGATAGAGTTCAAGGATAATTTTTTTAATCTATTTCTTCCTTTAATAACAAGGTGCTCTTTTAGGGCATCTTTTTTTTTAAATTGCAAAAAGATGCAATTAGCTCAATGCCCAATACATTTAATGAGGTATCCAAAATTTTGAAATCTTAAGAATTAATGAAATGTTTAACTATTTTATTCCTTAAATTTTTGTTGTTATCTAATTTTGTTATGGCTGAAACAATACCAACAAAGTCTAAGATTTTAAAACAATCTAGTGATTGTTTAAAAGATTCTCGAACCCAAATATGTAAAGAATTAGTTTTTGAAATAGAAAAATTTCAATTAGAAGTATTTGACCAAAAAAGATTCAAATGTCAATCAAGTTTATTGGGGCTGCAAACGGAAATTATTGAAGCTTATTTTTTTAATAATTTCTCAAATGAGAGCATTTCATTAATGATCCCATATGTGATTAAAAATTGTTAATTATTAAAATAATTTATTTTTTTGGAATATTATAAATTTGTTATTTAATTTGTAATGGTAAAAGGTTTTTCTGAAAATGAAGTTAAGAATAATACTCAAAATACTCAAATTAAAGAAAAAAAAGGCTTAGCTGGTTTTCTTAAAGGCAAGAAATTTACTTACACCTTGCCAGGCAAAAAACAAATAAATATTTTTGGATCAATAGTAATAGGCTTAAATATCATTTTAGTGTTTCTAGTAATCCTGTATTTAAATAATCAAGAATTCCATGACTTTGTATTTAATGTTGGACGTTAGCTATATTTTTAGATCGAAAGATTTTATTAGATGATATATTTAAATTTTAGAATATCTTATGAAGGTAGTTAATTTAGTTTCTCAAGTATTTTTTTTGTTGATAACTGTTCTATTTTTGATATATTTTCTAACAGGTTATGACTCCGCTTTTGAGGCAGACCAAAATTGTCATTCATATCTTTCAAGTTACGATAACCCATCTAGAAATTATGGTTGTGACCATGATACTGAGACTCATCAGTGGATACTTTACGAGTCCAATGAAAGTAAAGAACCAGCAAAAATTATTAAGAAATTTAGGTACAAGTTTTTATAAATCAATTTTCTTATAAAAAAACTTTGCAGATATAATAGAGATAAGAGCTGTAATTGTGAAAGTAAGATATTGATATATGCTTCCTTCTAAGTAGATTTTATTTTTATATAAAGGAAAATCGACTAAAGATCCTAGAGTACCCCAAATAATTACCCAAACAGATATGTATAAGAATACTTTTATTGGATTAGATTTTTTTGCTTCCATTTTTAATTAATACCAAAAATTGAAGAAGTAACAGGTCTGCCGCTAAAAACTAACTCGGTTAATATAAGCATTAAGAATCCAATCATTGCTGCTCTACCATTTACAAGTTCAGCACTGCTATTAAATCCAAAAACATTCTTTACTTCATCTCCCTGATTGTCTACCCATTTTGAGTATTCATTATCGGTTGATGATGTATCAGTAAAATCATCATTTTGATTTTCTATAGGAGAGCCGTTTTCTTGCATAGATTTTTTTTATTTATTCTAGTAATTTTAAAACTAGTTTATTATTAAATTAAATTTGAAATTATAAAAAAAATTAAGACAAAAATTATTATCCATAAAAATTGTAATCTCAAAATTAATTGACAAATTAATTTAATTTTCTCTCCAGTGCAATTATCTCCATCCGCATTGATCTTTGGCTTTTTAATAATCTCATTTTTATATTTACTTTTTCCACCCAATTTTATTCCAGAAATATAAGCAAATATAGCTTCTGAAATCCCAGCATTAGGCGAATCATATTTTTTACCATCAAGATAGCTTTTTTTTATAATTGATCCATACTCATTAATTTTGAGGCTAACTAAAGGTAATGTAATTAAAACTAATCTTGAAGGAATAAACGTAAAAATATCTTCGATTTTTGCACTGAAAAAACCTAAATATCTAAAATAATCATATTTGTAACCTATCATTGAATCTAAGGTACTTATGGCTTTATAAGAAAAACCAAGTGATAAAGGCCCTGGCAGAAAAATTGAAAATTTCATCAAAAACATTCCAATAAAAATCCAAAATAATGGACCAAATATTCCATCAACAGAATTTTCGGTAAGACTCTCTGTACTTGATCTCAAAAGATGTTCTAAAGAAGATGAACTTACATCCCTGCTTACTATCCTTTGTACCTTCTCTTTGATTATTCTCTTATTTTGGTCATTAATTTTTTCCCGTTCTATTAGCTCTGCAATCTCTTTCACACTTGAAATAAGTCCCTTAGTCGCAATACAACTTGAAAGTCCAAAAAAAATTAGCAATCCACCAAAAAAATTATTTTTTGATTGCACATAACTGAGTTCTATCAACTTACCTAAACCAAAACTCATTACTATGGTGGATATAGCTACTATTAAACCTCCCCAAAACAATATATTTTTATTTTTCCCAAAATTACTTATGAAGTAATCAGATATTTTTTTTATGTAAAAGCCAATTATTTGAACAGGGTGGATTAAGAATCTTGGATCGCCGATCAATAAATCAAAACCAATCGATCCAAGTAATATTAAAAATAAATTTATTTCAGCCAACTGAACATCGAGCGCAAACCTTTACCTACTTTCTCAATTTCATGTTTTGAGTTCTCTTCTCTTAATTTTGTCATTAAGGGTTTGTTTTTATCGCATTCTTCCACAAAATTCTTAGCGAAAGTTCCATCTTGAATATCTTTGAGAATTTTCTGCATTTCTTTTTTTGTATCACTATTGATAAGTCTTTTACCACTTACATAATCTCCATATTCTGCAGTATTTGAAATGGAATCTCTCATTTGAGATAAGCCTCCTTTCACCATTAAATCAACAATAAGTTTAACTTCATGTAAGCATTCGAAGTAAGCAAGTTCGGGTTGATACCCTGCCTCTACAAGAGTTTCGAAACCTGACTTGACCAGTTCTGATAATCCTCCGCACAAAACCGCTTGTTCGCCAAATAAATCAGTTTCTGTTTCTTCTTTAAAGTTTGTTTCAAGAATCCCAGCTCTCGTTCCTCCAATCCCTTTAGCGTAAGCCATTGCTAATGATCTTGCACTTCCGGAGGAATCCTGCTCAACTGCAAACAGTGCTGGAACTCCTTGACCGTTCTGATATTCCCAACGAACAGTATGTCCAGGTCCTTTTGGGGCAATCATTACAACATCAACAAAACTAGGAGGTTTAATAAGTCCAAATCTTATATTGAAGCCATGGGCAAAACTTAGTATCTTTCCTTTTTTTAAGTTTGGTTCTATTTCTTTAAGGTAAACATCTTTCTGAAACTCATCGGGGAGTAGAATCATAATCCAGTCTGCTTTTTCGCAAGCTTCAGAAACGCTAAATACTTGTAGACCATCGCTAATAGCTTTGCTTTCAGACTTACTTCCCTTATATAGTCCAACAATTACATCCATACCGCTGTCTTTAAGGTTTAGGGCATGTGCATGACCTTGTGATCCATATCCAATAATGGCTATTGTTTTATTTTTTAAAAGACTTAGATCTGCATCTGTGTCGTAAAAGAGTTGGGTCATTAGTTGTAGCTTCTTTGCTTTTGATAGTTATTATTTTAGACATTAAGGTGGCAATAAACCAAAAAATTATTAATTTAAAAATTAAAATTAAAATATTTATTTAGAGAGTTTAAGAATGATTTGCTTCGCTTGGATGTGTAATAACTCTATCGATTAATCCATAATTTTTTGCTTCTTCCGCACTAAGAAAATAATCTCTGTCAGTATCCTTTTCAATTTTCTCAAATGATTGGCCTGTCATATCTGCCATAGACATGTTTAACATATCCTTAATTCTTAAAATTTCCTTAGCTTCTATTTCAATGTCACTTGCTTGGCGTTGAGATGTCCCTCCTAAGGGTTGATGAATCATTATTCTGCTGTGGGGCAAAGCAACTCTTTTACCTTTTGTACCAGCAGCCAATAGGAACGCTCCCATGGAGGCTGCGAGGCCTACGCATATGGTTACTACATCACTTTTTACGTATTTAATAGTGTCATATATAGCCAAGCCAGCAGTTACTGATCCTCCTGGGCTATTTATATACAGATAGATAGGTTTGGAATTATCATCAGAATCTAAGTAAAGCATTTGTGCCACAAGGCTGTTAGCAATACCATCATTTACTTCTTGACCAAGAAAAAGTATTCTTTCAACACCTAGTCTTGTATAAATGTCAACCCATCTTTCGTATTGACTTCCTGGAAGTCTGTAAGGCACGCTTGGAGTTCCTATTGGCATGATTTTAAAATAGTTTTGTGAGTGTTAAATTTTATTTGGGAGATCTTTTTGACTTGTGAGTATTCTATCGATAACTCCATAATCTAGTGCTTCTTGGGGGTTGAGATAACTCATCCTGTCAGAGTCTTTTGAGAGCTCTTCGATAGTCTTACCAGTATTACGAGATAAAATCTCCAGCATTGATTTTTTATTTTTCAAAACTTCCTCAGCTCTTATTTGGATATCGGTTGCTTGGCCTCTTGCTCCGCTGATAGGTTGATGCAATACAATAGAAGCATGTGGAAGAGCGGCTCTTTGCCCCTTAGTGCCAGATGAAAGGATAACTGCAGCAGTACCCATTGCTTGTCCGATACATATTGTGTGTACGGGAGGTTTAATGTAGCTTATTGTGTCGCAGATAGCGAAAGCTTCTGTTTCAAAACCAACTGCGTCACCGGTGTACCAACTTGTCCCAGTTGAATTGATATAGAAATAGATTGGTTTTTCTGGGTCCTCAAACTCTAGATAGAGAAGTTGAGCAATGATTAGCTCAGTAACATCCATTCCTAGTTGTCTTTTCGCATCATCATCTGAAAATAATGGTAAACCAAGATAAACAATTCGCTCTTTCAGCAAAAGAGAGGGTAGATCAGGTGGCGGGGTCCTCATAACGGTGTTTTCGCCGTAATAAGGAGCAGATACAGTCATGTGTATCACAAAATTAAGATTGAACTGATTCTAGCTAGATTTAGCCCTGTGTCGCTGGTGATTTAAAAGATTTGTTTGACTCAGGATTATTTATTAGTTTTCCAAAGACCATTCTTCCGGTTGGAGTTTGTAATGCTCCTGTGATAACAATATCTAATCTGCTTCCCACAAAATTCTTTGCTTCATCAATAACTACCATTGTGCCGTCATCTAAATATCCAATACCTTGCATTTTTTCTTTGCCTTCTCTCACTATTTTTATGTTAAGTGATTCTCCTGGTTGTACTTCTGGCCTTAAAGCAATAACTAAATCACTCAAATTCATAACTTTTAATTCTTTAACTTCAGCAATTTGGGAAAGATTGTAATCAGCCGTAATTAAAGTTCCTGTCATATCCTCAGTAATTTTCAAGAGTTTTTCATCTACTCCATTACCTTCATACTTTGTTGGGTTTATTACAAGTCTTCTCCCATATAAATCTCTTAATTCTTTTAATAACTTGAGACCTCTTCTGCCTTTCGACCTTTTTTCATTACTACTTGAGTCAGCTAAAGTTTGTAATTCATCAATTACACTTTGAGCAACAATTAATTGACCTTCCAATAATCCACAACTTAATAGGCCATTGATTCTTCCATCAATAATTACGCTAGTATCTAGAATTTTTGGACTTGCAGCAGGGAGGATTCCTTCATTTATTAGATATGCATCCGTATTATTTGGATTAAATAATCTCAATAATGTCCTTCCATGTGTATCTGCCAACTTATAACCAAGGACACCAAAGAAAATGTTGCTTAATACGGCCGCTAAAGGTTTTGCAAAAAAAACCTCTCTAGGGAAGGGAATTAATAGTATTGGAGCAAGTAGGAGATTCGCAACAAGTAATCCTAAAATTAATCCAACGGACCTACTTATAAGTAAGTCAGTTGGCATTGTTCTTATTTGATCAAGAAACGTCTTTCTAAGTTGAAGAAATACAAAACCAGCTGCTAATCCTACAAAAAAACCAATTATTGCTAAAACAATTCTAAAACCTTCTACATTAGATACCTGTTTGAGTATGTCTACTGGCAATAAATCAACACCAAGCCATCCTGAAGCTGCCCCAGACAATACAAATAAAATTAATACTAAGATATCTGTCATATCTATAATCTACTAGGATTTATTAATTGAGTAAATAAGGATTTTATTTTTTTCGATCCTTAATACTTTTTTGGAGCTTAAAAATGAAGTTAGATTATGAATAAGTTTCCAAGAAGTGCTTATGTGCACATTCCTTTTTGCCACAGAAGGTGTTTTTATTGCGATTTTGCTGTTATTCCATTAGGAAACAAAGTTGAAACTTTAAAAGGTTATGGAAGCAAAACTGTTCAAGAGTATTTGCAATTTTTATATAAAGAAATATTGTCAATTGAGCATAAATCACCTTTATCGACAATTTATGTAGGAGGTGGGACACCATCAATTTTAGACCCTGCCCAAATCAAAGAATTAATTGATCTTTTTAAAGAAAATTATGGAATTGATTATGGTGCTGAAATCACTATGGAGGTTGATCCAGCAAGTTTTACTCAAGATGATCTTTTTGGATTTATAAATGCTGGGATAAATAGATTTAGTCTCGGAGTCCAAAGTTTTAATAATCAAATACTTCAAAAGTCGGGAAGGCGGCATTTAAAAGAAGATGCAGAAAAATCTTGTTTGTGGTTGAAGAGAGAATATGATTCTGGGTTAATAAAAAGCTGGAGTTTAGACTTAATTCAGAACTTGCCCCTTAGTGGATTTAAAGAATGGCAAGATGACTTAAAAAAAGCAATAACATTTTCACCACCGCATCTATCTATTTACGATTTAAATATCGAAAATGGCACTGTTTTTAAAAAATTAGTTAATTTAGGCAAATTAAAACTCCCAAGTGATGAAGCAGCTTTTAGAAATAGTGAATCTACCGATTTAATTTTAAAAAACTCCGGGTATTCAAGATATGAAATCTCGAACTACTGCCTTCCGCGACATCAATCAAGACATAATAGAGTTTATTGGAGTGGTTTAGGCTGGTGGAGTTTTGGTCAAGGTTCCACTAGTTCTCCTTGGGGGGAAAAGTTTACTAGACCAAGAGTTAGTAAAGAATATAAAGAATGGGTATCTAGACAAGACGAATTTAATTTAGATCCATCCCTAACTAATAAGGAGTTTGTTTATCAAGAACTTGATGAGAAAATAATGTTGGGATTAAGACTTAAAGAGGGTGTCGATATCAAAGCAGTATTAAAAGAACAAAACTGGGAAAACAAAAAATTTGATAGCAACTTTAGTAAATTGCTTGATGAATGGGAAAAATTTCTTGAAAGTGGTCTATTAGTAAGAAAGGGGAATAGATTCTTTTTAAGCGAGCCTAATGGCATGGAACTAAGCAATCAAGTTCTTGTTTCTATGTTTAAGTGGTGGGATGAGATTAACTAAATCTTTCAGAGTTTACCCATTCTTTTAATTTATCATTAAATATTTTCTTTCCTTGGATAATTGGTTGGCAAAATGGTGGTTGATCATCATTGAGGCCTAACAAATCTGCAGTAACTCTTACTTGCCCATCGCAATAAATACCTGCGCCAATACCTATTGTAGGAATTGTTAAAGAATTTTGTATTTCTTTAGCAAGCGAATCAGGAATATGTTCAAGAACTATTGAAAAACATCCTAATTCTTCAAGAATTGAAGCTTCTTTCTTAATTTTTTCTTGGCTTGCTAAGCTTTCTCCTTGTTTTCTTAATCCAATATTTAGATAGCTTTGTGGTGTAAGACCTATATGACCCATAACAGGGATTCCCATTCTTATTAATCTAGAGATAACTTTTTGTATTTCTGGTTCAGCTCCTTCCACTTTTACAGCTTTTGCATAAGTACTTTGAATGATTTTCCCTGCATACTCAACAGCCTTATCCTCACCACATTGGTAGGTCAGAAAAGGCATATCTGAAACGACTAGAGGTTGTTCCTCAATTTTTTTCTTAAATCCTCTTGAAACAGCATTAGTATGATAAATTATGTTTTCTAAAGTTATTGGCAATGTCGATTTGTATCCTAAGCAGACCATTGCTAATGAATCTCCTACTAGTACGAGATCAACATTTGCTTGTTCTGCAATAGACCCTGATATGGAGTCCCAAGCAGTTAGTGCAATAATTTTGCGAGATTTTTTTTTATAATTAACTAGGTCTGAAGGTAACATAATAAATTTATGTATCTTTTTTAATCAAGAATTGCTAGTATGATTTTGACTCGGCCTTTCGCGGTTTTAACGCCTAAACCTGGTCAGGACCGGAAGGTAGCAGCCACAAGGGATGCTTGAGGCAGGCGAGATAACCGAGTCACTCTATTTTACCTTTTAACCTATATCTTTTTTATTTTGCCTTAATCTCAAAAACTCAGGAATACTGGCTCCTGATTCTTTATTTTCTGAATAATTATATAAGGGTTGATTAGATAATCTGTTTTTTATTCTTTGCTGGTTTAATGGTTGGGTTGTTTCAAATCCTGTAGCAATTACAGTAACTTGTATTTCCCCTTCCATTGCCTCATCGACTACTGCACCAACAATAATATTTGCTTCTTGATCAACAACATCATAAATAATTTCAGATGCAGAGGTCATGTCTTCTAGAGTCATGTCTTTGCCACCAGTAATATTTATAACACAGCCTTTAGCTCCATCAATTCTGGCAGCCTCTAATAAAGGACTATTCATTGCTGCCTGTGCTGCCTCTATAGCTCTCGATCTACCTGAACCTATACCTATTCCGAGGAGAGCAGTGCCAGCTTCCGTCATAACTGATCTTACATCTGCAAAATCAACATTAACTAATCCAGGGCAAGTAATTATGTCACTAATGCCTTTGACTCCCATCCTTAGAACATCATCAGCATTTCTAAATGCTTCTTGAAGGGGAGCACCTGCTATAACGTCTTTTAATCTGTCATTTGGAATTACTATAAGAGTATCAACGTTTTCAGCTAGTCTTGCGATCCCCTCATCTGCTTGACGCATTCTTCTTTTACCTTCAAAAGAAAATGGTTTGGTTACTATACCTACTGTTAGAGCCCCACTTTGTTTGGCTACTTCTGCAACAACGGGAGCTGCCCCAGTACCAGTTCCTCCACCCATTCCAGCGGCTATAAATACCAGATCAGATCCTTCTAAAGCTTGTTGAAGCTCTTCTTTGGATTCTTCGGCTGCTTTTTGCCCAATACTTGGATTCCCACCTGCACCTAAACCTCTAGTGAGGTTTTGTCCAAGTTGAACCCTGCTCTCTGCAGAAGATTGTAGTAGGGCTTGTGCATCGGTATTGAGGACTCTAAATGAAACACCTTCTAAATCACTATTTATCATTCTATTGACTGCATTACTGCCACCACCACCTACACCAATAACTTCTATTTTGGCGTTTTGGCTTGGAAGGATTTCTCTCGATTGATCAAAGTTTGGATTGTTACCGAAGCTCATCTCTTAATGGGAATCTAATACTAATATTGGGTGCATTATGAACTTACTGAGCTCATCTGTAGGAATTTGTTGAGGAAAATCCAAAAAATATTTATTCATTAAATATTTTGTTTGAATGCAAAACCCATATCAACACTACAATAATTAAAAAAAATTACTCAAAATCCTTTTTCAAATATTAGGGTTTGAACACTTTTATTTTTGGTTTGTCAGGATTAGTAAGATCTATATGCTGTATTTTTTTTGAAAAGCTATTTTTCTTAAGTTCATTTTTAAGATTATTGATTTTTTGTAATTGATAATTGATTAAATTTGGATTAAATCCTAAGAATATTGTTTTTAAATCTTTTTCCTCAACTGTTAGGTAACCATCAGATGAAAAAGTGATTTTAACTATCTCTAATTCATTATTTTCTATAGCGATAAAAATTTCGGATAATATTTTTTGAAATTTTTCTTTCCATCCAAAAACTTTTATGGTTAATTTATTCAAATTTTTTTTATTCAGATTTTGTTTATTGATAAAAATTCCATCTTTGTCAATGAAGCCTAATATTTTTTCGTCGTTTAATATTCTCTCACCGTAAGCTATTGGAATTCTTGAATTAATATGAACTTTCAAACCAAAGGGAAATAATTCTCTGTTTACCGAAACATTCTTGAGAGATAAATTTTGTTTTAACTCTTTTTCTAACAAATTAGTTTCAACAAAAATTAATCGGATCGGAAAATTTAAAGATGAATTTTTTTCCACATCATCCTGCGAAAATAATTCACTACCAGAAATCCTAATGTCCTGAAGTTCGACTTTTTTGAGAGTTTTTATGCTTAATAAGCTTGTTAAATATAAAAATGGAATTAGAAAAAAAAAGCTTCTATTTTTGATTCCTTTTTGGTTTTTCACAAATCACATCGAGCTTTTTCCATCAGTTGGTCCATCCATTCTCTCGCTTGCTCAGCATCTGAAAATGGCACATCCATCTCTTTCCCATCTCCGACTAATCTCAACCTGCACTTACCTTGAGATTCACTTGTCAGAGGAGCTTCTCCTGAGGTTAGTGCCATTAATTCAACTAATTCCAGTTTCTTGATTGTAAAACAATCTTTTTCTTCAAATTTACCAGCCTCAAATGCGCTCCACTTTAACTCCCCATCTTTTAAGGAAGCTGCACCTGAACTATCTAACTTGCACAGTTCAGAATCACTCGCCCAACTTCTAAAAAGATTTTGCCTTCTTCTTTCTAACCATCCAAGTGCAGTTAATAAAATGAAGATTAAAAGTAATGGTAACCAAAGTAGTCCATGCAACATTTGATTTAAATTACAAATCTAAAGATATATCTACCAGTTTAGCCACAAGTTGTTCAATTTTTAAACCTGAAGCTTCCCAAAGCATTGGAAACATACTGTTTTTTGTAAAACCAGGAATTGTATTTATTTCATTTAGAAAAATTTTATTTGAAGATTTTTCTAAAAAGAAATCTACTCTTGCAAAACCGAAAATATTTAGTGCTCTACAACTTTTAATAGCAATGTCTTTAATTTCTCTAGTGATTTTAGAATCTATTTCGGCTGGGATAATTATTTTATTATTTGAATTATATTTTGAATCGTAATCATACCAATCACTTTCGTAATTTACCTCGCCTATCTCAGAGATTAATAGTTCTGAACGCCCAATTATTCCGCATTCAATCTCCCTGACCTCTAAACCCTCTTCTATTAAAATTCTTGGATCTATTCCATGAGCCTTTTCTAATGCTTGTAATATTTCTGATTCATTAATGACTTTAGAGATGCCAAGAGATGAACCAGAGTTCGAAGGTTTAACAAAAACAGGAAAATTTAATTTTTTTAAAATTTTATTAATTATTTTATTTTTTACTTCCTTATCGTTGAGATCTTCGTTTTGAAAAACTAGATAATTAACTTGTGGAAGTTTAAGATTTGAGAAAATTGTTTTCATCAATATTTTATCCATTCCAAGTGCAGAGCCAATAATTCCACATCCGACTAAAGGTTTCTTTGTAAATCTAAGTAAGCCATGAATTGATCCGTCTTCACCATTAAATCCATGTAAAAGGGGAAACCAAACATCAACATTTTGAAATTCAATTCCTTCAAGGAAATTAATTTTTTCTTGATTAAAAATTTCTTGTTTTATTGTTTTATTGTTTTCAATTTCACCAATTAGGATTTTTTCTGAACTATCACTTTCAAGCCAATCTCCATATTTGTTTATGTAAAAGGCTTTAATTGTAAAGCGTTCTTTGTTTATTTCTGAATTAAATGCTTCATAAACTGTTTTCGCAGATGATATGGATACTTCATGTTCATTGGAATTACCGCCAAATATTAAGCCAATACATTTTTTCTTACCCCCGATCATTTAGAAAAAAAATCAAAAATAAAGTTCGCCTGTTAAAGAAAAAGGTCTAGCTTCATTTATTTTGACATCTATCTCATCTCCCAATGAAAAATTAAAGTTAATGTTTTTGGGAATCTCTACAAAAGTTAATCTATTTGTTCTGGTTCTACCCATAATTTGCGAGGAATTTTTTGGATTTAAACCCTCAATTAAAACGCTTTCGATATTATTGATATATCTTTGATTTCTACTTCTTGCAGTTTTCTCGACCAAATCATTGATTTCCTGCAATCTAGCTTTTTTTACCTCCTCCGAAAGTTGATTCGACCAAACTGCTGCAGGCGTATTTGGTCTTGGAGAGTATGCTGCTGTATTCACTTGATCAAAGCCAATTTCTGATATTAGCTTTAATGTATCTTGATATTGTTGTTCGGTTTCTCCTGGGAAAGCAACTATTGCGTCAGCAGTGATTGATGCATCTGGCATTAATGACCTTATATTCTCGATAATATTTTTATACTTTTTAATTGAATATCCCCTTGACATTTGTTTTAAGATTTCATCATTTCCACTTTGGAAGGGAATATGGAAATGTTCACAGACTTTATCAAGTTCATAACAAGCTTGAATCAACCTTTTTGAAAAATATCTTGGATGACTAGTAGCAAATCTTATTCTGCGAATTTCTTTAACATCATGAATATAATATAAAAGATCAGTTAGTGTATTCTCCTTTCTCCCCTCTTTTGTAGTTCCTGGAAGGTCTCTACCATAAGCATCAATGTTCTGACCCAAAAGAGTAATTTCTTTAAAATTATCATCAGCTAATTTTTGGATCTCATTTTTTATCGCATTTGGATATCTTGATTGCTCTTTTCCTCTTACAGAAGGAACTACACAATATGAACATCTTTCATTACATCCATAAATGATATTCACCCAGCCACAAATAGAGCTTTCTCTTCTGGCACTTGTTATATCTTCAGAAATGAAGGTTTCTTCTGTGGCAGCAACTTGATTTCCTAAATCAACTTTCCCCAGGAGATTTTCAAGATTATTTACGTGTTGGGGTCCCATAACCAGATCAAGTTCTGGGACTCTTCTTAATAAGGACTCTCCTTCTTGCTGCGCAAGGCAACCTGCAACAACAAGTTTTAAGTTTGGTGTTTTGTGCTTTCTTTTTGCTTGTCTTCCTAGAAAACTATAAACTTTTTGCTCAGCATTATCTCTGATTGTGCAAGTATTGTACAAGACTAAATCGGCATTTAATTCATTATCTGCTCTGGTATATCCCATCTTCTCTAGTGTTCCAGCCATTCTCTCAGAATCAGCCTTGTTCATTTGGCATCCAAATGTGGTTATCCAATAACTGCCAGTAGTTGAATTCTTTTGAGATTTTTTTTCGTCTGATTTTGTTTTTGTTAGCACTTTGCTAGGAATTTTTTATGATTTTTTAATTCAAAATTACAAGTTAAATAATTTTACTGCAATATTTTTGAGGGCGAGCGAGGGGATTCGAACCCCCGAATAGCGGCGCCACAAGCCGCTGCCTTAACCACTTGGCGACGCCCGCCTCACATATATAAATTTAACAACTCGAGGGTAATTTTTCATAGTTATTTTTATCTTTTAGCGAAATTTTAATTTTTTCTAATTCAGTAAAGTTTTCTTATGATTTAAAATAAAAGAAAATTTAAAAATTTGGGTAATTCCGGCACAGCTGAGGTTCTTATTCCCAGAAGCCTTTGTTTAATAGAAGATATAGATAATCTCATTATCGATGTAGAGGATTTATGTTCAGTTTCCATTAGTTGGGAGGATGGATTTGTCTCTGAGTTAAAACCTCTAGAAAATAAAGTTACAAAACCAAAAAATATTTTATTCCCAAGATTTGTTGAAACTCATTCGCATTTTGATAAATCATTTACATGGGCAGACTTTCCTAATCTGGAATCAAACTATGGAGGAGCATTATCAGTAAATCTTGAAGAACATAAAACTAGAACTACAGATAAGGTCCTCGAAAGAGTTGAGAAATCAATAAAACTTGCCATACAAAATGGCTACCGAGCTATTAGAAGTCATATTGATACATACAAAAGTCAATCTATTGATATTTGGATTGAACTTTTTAAATTACAAAAAAAATTTTCATCTGAGTTGACTTTACAATTCGTTGCTTTAGCTCCATTGGAATATTGGGATACCTCTAATGGAGAAGAGTTGGCAAAAATATTTTCCTCTAATGGAGGCATTTTAGGAGGTGTTATTGTACCCCCATTCAACAAAAAAAATACAAGCAAATTTCTCGCCAAGATGCTTCTTCTTGCGAGTAAATATAAATTAGAAATTGATTTGCATATAGATGAGTCAATTATTGAGCCTGGAGCAGGAATAAAAGTTTTGTTAGAAACAATCGAAAATTTAAAAATTAATAGTATTCCGATCACATGTAGTCATTTAAGTAGTCTTATTTCTCTAAGTCATAGAGAGATTTTAAATTTAGGAGAAAAAATGGCTGAGAAAAATATTAAGGTTATTGCTTTACCCCTAACAAATTTTTGGCTGCTCAATCGAAGTAATAAAACTACTTCATTAAAAAGACCAGTTGCGCCAATAAAGCAACTACAAAAATCACATGTGGATGTATCTCTGGGTAGTGATAATGTTCAAGACCCTTGGTACCCATTTGGTAATTTTGATCCTCTTTATATGTTGTCTTGCTCGATACCTATGCTTCAACTAAATCCCTGGGAGAGAATGACTCTGTCTTCTATTTTTTTAGCTCCAAGCAGATTATTAAACTTAAAATGGGATGGTTTAATTAAAAAGGGCTGCCCTGCTGATTTTGTGATTTTAGATGCACAAAGATGGGCAGATGTTTTTTCGAGTTCCTTAAAGAGAAAAGTTTTTATAAAAGGCGATTTATATTGCTAATCGGCTAATTTATATAAAACAATAAGAATTGAATTAATGACATCAAATACTCTTAAATTTATAGACAAATTTAGGGAAGTTAACAACTTAGAGATTATTGAAAGCAAATCTGACATAAAAAGGCTTTCAAAAGATTTTTATAACTACTCTCCAATCCTTACTGAAAAATTAGACGAATGTATTGCTGATTTGGTGGTAAGACCTAGTGATCATAAAGCAGTAAAGGAAGTAGCAGAAATTTGTTGGGAATTTTCTATCCCACTTACTTTAAGGGGTTCAGGTACAGGTAATTATGGACAAGCTGTCCCATTGTTTAAAGGAGTTGTAATGCAGATGAATCACTTTAATAAGTTGGAAGAATTTGATCCAGATACAGGTTTTGTAAAAGTACAGTCTGGCTGTGTTATGGGAGATTTGAACAAACAATTAGAGAAATATGGGAGGGAATTGAGGTTGCTTCCTAGTACTTGGAAAACTGCAACTATAGGAGGTTTTATTGCAGGTGGATCAGGAGGTATTGGTTCAATTAGGTGGGGATTTTTAAGAGATCCAGGAAATCTTATTGGCTTAGAGGCAGTAACGATGAATGAAAAACCTGAATTATTAAAATTTGATGCTGCAGAATCCGAACCTCTTAATCATGCTTATGGGACTAATGGAATAATTACTTCTTTACTACTTGCTACTGATATCAAACGTAAGTGGTATTCAATTGTTATCGACTGCATTGAATTTGAAAAAACAATAGAAATATTAAAAACTCTCACCAGCGCAGCAATTGATCTAAAACTAGGAGCAATTCTTGAAGAAGAAATTGTAGATCAAATGCCAAAATGGTTTAAAAGTAATGCTAGAAGTCACAAAATATTAATTCAATCTACTTTTGGAGGAACAAAAACGATCGAGTTGATTTGCAAAAAATTCAAAGTTGAATTTACCCTCCTTGGGGAAGAAGAAAAACTCGTTAATGGAATTTCTGAAGTCGTATGGAATCATACAACTCTTCATATGAGGTCTAAAGATAAAAATTGGACTTATTTACAGATGCTTTTGCCACTTCATAGTGAACTAGAGTTGATTAATTTTCTGAGGAAAAAATGGGGCAGAAAAGTTCTTTGGCATTTAGAGGCAGTTTCTCAACAAGGATCACCGCGATTAGCCGCTTTACCAGTATTAAGGTGGAATGGGATAGATGAATTAAATGAAATAATGGAAGATTGTAAGAAACTTGGGGCGTTTATTTTTAATCCCCATGTTTTAACTGTCGAAGGTGGAGGCCTAGGAGTGGTTGACGCAGATCAAGTAAAAGCGAAATTAAAATTTGATCCTAAGGGGCTACTAAATCCTGGGAAATTGGAAGGTTGGGAAGTAAAGGAACAATTTATTATTTAACATTTCTGTTTATTTATAAATTTAATAAATTCAGCAACTAAAAAAATAGAACCCGTTAGGACAGGATGATTAGGTGGCCATTTTTCTAGGGAAAATAAATAATCAATGGCAAGTTCAAATGTTTCAAATTCAATTATTTTTTGAAGGTCAATTTCTTTAATCTGAGAAAGATCTTTTAATTGCCAACTAGGTTGGTTTGGAACTGGCACAAGTAATAAGTGATCATTTTTCTTTAGAAGCGTTTTTAATATTGCGTAAAAATCTTTTTGTCTTTGGACACCTAAAACCCAATAAATTCCTTTATCTTCATTCTCCCAATTGCTTCGCTCATGAGAGAGTGCTTTTGCAGCAGGATAATTATGCGCACAATCCACAAGAATTTCTTTGTTCAAAAAATTTATTATTTCTAGTCTTCCCTTCCAAGATGTCTTTTTAAGACCTTCAGATATGTGTTTTTCTTTTATGTTAAATCCATAATTATTCAGCGCTTCAATTGCTCCAACAGCTACCGAAGCATTTTGCTTTTGAAAAATTCCTTCTAATCCAAGCTTATAGCTGTTTGAAATTGAATCTTTCCAAATAATTTTTGCTCCTACCTCTTTAACTTTTTTGGTTATTAAATTTTCAACTTGACTATTTTGATTGCATGAGATGACAATCGAGTTTTTTTCAATAACTGCTAATTTTTCTTCGGCAATTTTTTCAATCGTATCTCCAAGAAATTCTTTATGGTCTAAGCCAATATTCCCAATAGCAATGATTGGTCTAGATCTATGGGCTGTTGTCGCGTCCAATCGTCCCCCTAAGCCAGCTTCAAGAATGAGTAATTCAACTTTTTTATGGTCAAAAAAATTTAGTGCGCAGCAAATGATTTTTTCAAAAGGAGTTAATTCAAATGTTGAAAAATTTTTTTCTATTAATCTATAGATTTTTTCAAAATCAGTTTTTTTGATATTTTTTTTATTAACTCTAATTCTCTCGCATACATCCAAAAGATGAGGAGATGTCGTTACACCGAAATTCCTTTTAGCTTCAAAAAGTATACTTTCTAAATATGCCGCGATTGATCCTTTCCCATTGGTTCCAATAATCTGTATGGCAGGGATATTCTTGCAAGGATTACCAAGTTCTTGAAGTGCTTTTTCAATTCTTGATAAACCTAACTTGATATTATCCCTTTCATATTTAGGAGATAATTCAAAAGTTTTTAAATTTGCATTTTTCAAAATTTAAATTGCTATAACTCTTCAAAAATTGAATTTAGCTTATTTAAAAGAATATTAATTTCTCTTCGAGAAATAACTAATGGTGGGACAATTCTCACAACATTTCCTCCTGCAGGAACTACCAGTAAACCTTTATCAAAAGCTTTTAATGTAATTTTTTTTGCATCAGCATAATCATCATTGATCACAATACCTTGTATTAAACCTAAACCTCTTTTCCCACTAATAATATTTGGAAATTTTTTTGACAATTCTTCAAACCCAGCACATAATTGTTCCCCTCTTTGATAAACATTATTGATAATATTTCTTCTATTTATTTCTTCTAATACAGTTAGGGCAGCTTTACAAGCAAATGGGTTCCCTCCAAAAGTACTTGCATGATCCCCTGGAGAAAAAATGTTGGCTTTTTCTTTTACCAATAACGCTCCAATTGCATGACCTCCTCCTAATCCTTTAGCAAGGGTAAATCCATCAGGTTCAATTCCTAAATTCTCATAACCCCACATTTTCCCAGTTCGACCTACTCCACTTTGGACCTCATCTAGAATTAGAAGAGAATTATATTTATCACATATTTCTCTCAGGCTTTTAAAAAATTTTTTACTTCCAGGAATTACGCCGCCTTCGCCTTGTATTGGCTCAACTAAAACGCCGGAAATTTTTTGATCATTATTTTCACACTCTTCAAATAATTTCTTTACCGAATCAAAATTGTTAAATTTAAAAAATTTGAACCCTTGAATCATTGGTTCGAAACCTTTTTGATATTTTGGTTGTCCAGTGGCACTCAAGGCTGCAAGTGTTCTTCCATGGAAGCTGGATTCTGCTGCGAGAATAATTGATTCTTTACCTTTAGTTGTTTTATTTCCATATTTTTTAATTAATTTAATTGCTGATTCATTTGCTTCCGCACCACTATTACAGAAGAAGACGCTTTTAGCACAACTCATATTAGTTAAAGTTCTGCTTAATTGTTCTTGTTCTTCAATGTTGTAGAGATTAGAAATGTGCTGAATCTTTTTTAGTTGAGTTGATAACCTTCTCCTCAAAACTCTATCGCTATGTCCAAGACTACAAGTTGCTATACCAGCGACTGCATCAAGATATCTTTTACCTGTTTTGTCCCATAGCCAACAACCTTTTCCTTTTTTGAATGATATATCGAATCGACTATAGGTATTCATTAAAGTGGGAGCGGTCGGACTTGAACCGACATACCCGAAGGTGCCGCATTTTGAGTGCGGTGCGTCTACCAATTCCACCACGCTCCCAAGGCTTTTGAAAAATTGAACCTTTTTATTATAACAAAAATCAACTTATTGACTATTGTTTTGGTCAAGGAACAGTTTCCAGATAACCTTTGTTAATAGTTATTCTTTTCGATAAAAACATAGAATTATTTATTGCATTTGCTGACAAGAAATGAGGAAAAAAGGAAAATTTAAACATATATGATACATTTTTGTGATTAAGTGCACCTAAAAACCTTTTTTGGCAGGAGATAGCTTCATAATTAGTAATATTGTGTTATATTTAGAAAAAAACAAATGTCTAAAACTCAAGCTAAAAAATTATCTTTTAAATTTGTCCCTTATCTTTTTATTGCAGTAACTATACTCACAACATTCGGATCTAATAGCGGAACTTGGGTATGAACGAATTCAAATTTAATGGTTTAAATAAAATTTGGTCTAATCGCTTTCTAGTTTTGTTTATATTATTTTTAGGTTGTATTTCACTAATCAATATTGCTTACGTTTGAATCAACTTTTGGTTTGAAAAATTGTTGGAAATGATTAAGCTGCTTCTAGTTTTGAAAGTTTCTCAGATTTAGTTTTAATTTTATATTCATTCTTCTCAAAAGTACTTTTACTAACATCTCTGGTTATTTTAATACCTAATTTTTTTAGTTTTAATTCAAAATTTTCATAACCTCTATCTAAATGTTCTAATCCATAGATCTTACTACTACCTTTTGCGATGATTCCTGCAATTATTAATGCAGCTGATGACCTTAAATCTGAGCCAACTAGATTCATTCCTTTAATTGTTTTAACACCTTTGATGTGAGCTACGTTTTTGTTTAGTTTTATACGAGCACCCATTTCATTAAGTAAATAAATATGATTCATTCTGTTTTCGAAAATTGTTTCGGTTATCTTTGATTCCCCATTTGCGATTGTCATTAGAGTTGTAAATGGTGCCTGCAAATCAGTAGGAAAGCCTGGAAAAGGAGCTGTTTCAATATCTACTCCTTTAATCTCTTTACTCTTGATAGAAATTGAATTACCTTTAATCGTGACTTTACTCCCACTCTCTTGAAGCTTATTAGTGACAGCTTCAAGATGATGAGGGATTACTGGAGAAATTGTTATTGAAGAGGAAGTTGCAGCAGCAGCTATTAGAAAAGTTCCAGCTTCTATTCGGTCTGGAATTACTTTATGGGTACATCCGCCAAGCTTATTAACACCATCAATAATAATTGTTTCTTTACCGGAGTCATAAATTTTTGCCCCCATTTTATTAAGCATTTGACATAAATCTTGAACTTCAGGCTCTCTAGCAGCATTTTCAATAGTAGTTCTTCCTTTAGCTAAAGATGCTGCCATTATTAAAGTTTCAGTCGCACCTACACTTGGACAATTTAATTTAATATGAGTACCATGAAGTCTATTTTTATTCCCCCTTGTTTTTGCCTTAACAATTCCCTCTTCAATAATAATGTCTGCTCCTAGTGCGATTAATCCGTTAATGTGCTCGTCTATTGGCCTTGAACCAATATTGCATCCGCCAGGTAACGGTACTTGAGCTTCTCCAAATTTAGTTAATAGTGCACCTATACAAAAGAAACTAGCTCTTAATCCTTTAACAAGTTCATATGGAAGTTCTTTAATCGAAATAGTTGTTGGATCTATTTCTAGTTGGTTATTTTTACGAACTAAATTCACTCCTAAATTCTTTAAGATATTCCCCATCTTTTCAATATCAGTGAGAAAAGGTACATTTTCAAGAATTATTTTTTCATTAGTTAGCAATGATGAGGCTAATAAAACTAATGCGGAATTCTTCGCACCACTTATTTCAACTATTCCATTTAACTTGCCTTGGCCAAGAATCTTTAAATTTTGCGATTTAAGATATGAATTTGTTTTGCTTCCGCAAATCATTAAGACTTAATTTATTAGATTCATCATGACAAACTAATAATATTAAGTCCACCCTATGTAACGTCATGAATATTAATTAAAAGTGAAAATGTATTTTTTGATTTCTTGGGAAATAAAAATTTAATAAATAATTGATCAAAATATTTATGTAATTAAAATATAGTTGATAACAAATTTTTTAAAATACTCATAGAAAATACTTTTTTAAAAATAACTAGTAAAAACAATAATCTAGTTAAAAGATTTAGATCATTTAAGAGAGGAACATCTCCAAAAGATCAAGACTTTTTTTGCATAGAGGGTACACATCTCATTGAAGAATTGCTGAAGTCTGGAAAAAATCCTTCTAAGATTTTAGTTACCGAAAAATGGCTAAGAAAGAATCAAAATCTAAGCAAAAAATTTGATGAGTCATTAATAAATATTGTCTCAGAGGAAGTCTTGGCATCTGCGATTTCAACAATTAATCCAGATGGAATAGCAGCTTTAGTAGAGATTTCAGAAATACCTAATTATCAATTTAACAGAAAAGATGATTTTGTTCTTGTTCTCGACAGAATTCAAGATCCTGGGAATATGGGTAATCTATTTAGAACCGCTTTAGCTGCGGGTGTTAATGCAATTTTTTTAGCTGGAGGTGCGCACCCATTAGGCCAAAAGGTATTAAGAGCATCCTCAGGTGCAGTTTTTCATCTGCCATTTTTAAGATTTGATGGCATTGAAGAAGAAATATTAAACTCTTTACTTAAGACTTTGTCTGAATTATCAAATGTAGGATTTAAGATTTTCTCTACTAGTAGCCATAATGAGAGTTCAAAAAAACCTTCAAAACCTTACTGGGAAGTTGATTGGTCTAGACGTACAGCATTAATTTTGGGTAATGAAGGTCAAGGTATTCATAAAAAAATTCAAGAAGCTTTTAATGAAACAATTACAATTCCGCATAGTGAGATTGTAGAATCATTAAATGTGGCTTGTGTAGCAGTTCCGTTATTACTTGAACGAAAAAGAGTCGCATACACCTCTAAATAAATAAATAAAAAGTGACTGATTCAAGTTTTGATTTTGATTTAATAGTAATAGGAGCAGGATACGGAGGTTTTGATGCCGCTAAACATGCTGCTGGTAAGGGACTGAAAGTCGCAATAGTAGAATCTTCTGATATGGGAGGCACTTGTGTTAATAAGGGTTGTGTTCCATCTAAAGCTCTTTTAGCTGCAAGTGGAAAAGTTAGAGAAATAGCTAATTATGAACATTTAGCTAAATTTGGTATACATGCTTCACCAGTAAGGTTCGAGAGATCAAAAATTGCAGATCATGCAAATAATTTAGTTTTAAATGTTAGAGAAAATTTAACAAAAACTCTTAAAAGGAGTGGAGTTGAAATTATTTTGGGCATTGGAAGAATTGAAGGAAATCAAAAAGTAGGTGTAAGAGATAAAAACGGAATTGATAAAATTTTCACATGTAAGAATATTGTTATAGCAACAGGCTCTTCTCCTTTTGTGCCCCGTGGAATAACTTTGGATAATAGGACCGTATTTACTAGCGATGATGCGGTTAAACTTGAGTGGCTTCCAAGATGGATAGCAATTATTGGAAGCGGATATATAGGTCTAGAATTTGCAGATGTTTATACCGCGCTTGGTTGTGAAGTTACCATGATCGAGGCTTTGGAAAATATTATGCCAACATTTGATCCAGACATCACTAAAATTGCTAAGAAGAGCCTTATTCAAGCAAGAGATATAGATACAAAATCAAATGTCTTTGCGACAAAAATAATACCTGGATGCCCTGTAAAAATAGAACTGACTGATGCAAAATCTAAGGAAGTTGTAGAAACTTTAGAAGTTGACGCTGTACTAGTCGCAACTGGCAGAAGTCCTAATAGTAATAACTTAAATCTTGAGTCGGTTGGTATCGAAACAGTAAAAGGTTTCATTCCTGTAGATGATCAAATGAGAGTTAAGAATGGTGATGAAATAATACCTAACATTTGGGCTGTTGGAGATGTAACGGGCAAACTAATGCTTGCCCATACAGCTGCAGCGCAGGGTACTATTGCTGTTGATAATATTTGCGGTGGTAATGTCGAAATTAACTATAAAAGCATCCCCGCAGCAACCTTTACTCACCCAGAGATAAGTTCAGTTGGTCTCTCTGAAGTTGAAGCTAAAGAGATATCTGCAAAAGAAAATTTTACTTTGGGAGTTGTCAAAAGTTTCTTTAAGGCTAATTCAAAAGCATTGGCTGAATTGGAAAGTGATGGATTGCTGAAGTTGATTTTCAATAAAGATAATGGGAAAGTATTAGGTGCTCATATTTTTGGGTTACATGCAGCTGATTTAATTCAAGAAATTTCGAACGCTATTTCGAGGAACCAAGATGTAATTGAATTATCTAAAGAAGTTCATACTCATCCTACTCTTAGTGAAGTAGTTGAGGTCGCATATAAACAAGCTGCTTCTCAAATAAAATAATATCTTAGATTAATGGAGATAAGACGCAGGCCACCAAATCCTACAGTAAGGGTAGAAAATTTAGAATATGCTGTACCTCATAGAGAAGCACAAGCAAAAAATATTCTGGAAGAAATTGTCTGGCACAAGGATATTGAAATTAAGAATTTTAAAAAAATAGTCTCTTTAGAAGATCTCATCAAAAAGATTGAAAAACTTCCTACTCCCAAAGATTTTTGTAAAAATATTTTGGAGTCAAAAATAAAACCAGGAGTTATTGCTGAAATAAAAAAAGCTAGTCCGAGTAAAGGAGTTATTAGAAAAGATTTTAACCCTGAAAACATAGCAATTTGTTATGAAAGACTAGGTGCATCATGTATCTCAGTGCTTACTGATAAAAGGTTTTTTCAAGGTAGTTTTGAAATACTCGAAACTGTAAGGAAATCAACTAATCTCCCTCTTATTTGCAAAGATTTTATTATTTCTGCTTATCAGATTTATAAAGCAAGGGTATCTGGTGCTGATGCAATATTATTAATCGCTGCGATTTTAAGTGATGATGATTTAATTTATTTAAAGAAAATAGCTGATAATTTACAGATGAGTGTTCTTGTTGAAGTCCATAACTCTAATGAATTAGAGAGGATTCTAAAGTTAAAATCTTTTAATTTGATTGGAATAAATAACAGGGACTTAAAGACTTTTAAAACTGATTTAAAAACATCAATAGAATTGATGCATACATATGCAGATATATTTTTAAAACAAAATATTATTCCCATTAGTGAATCCGGAATTAATTGTGCCGAAGATTTAGAATCGCTTAGATCTATTGGAATCATGGGAGTATTAATTGGTGAAACTTTTATGAGAGAAACTGATATTGAACAATCGTTCAAGAAATTATTTAACTCAATTTAATATTGACTTCAAATCGTGCTATAAAATTGAATAAACAGAGTTGTACTGAATATATATGCAGGCTGTAATTTTAACAGGTATAGTGGCAGGTTTTGTACATGTAGTTAGTGGAGCTGATCATCTAATTGCAATGGCACCGGCAGCGATTAATAATCCTCAAAAAGCTCTTAAAAATAGTTTCTCATGGGGCTTGGGTCATTCTTCAGGAGTCCTCTTGTTAGCTTTTCTAGCGATTTTTATTAAGGATATTACGCCATTAAACAAATTTTCTAGTATAGCCGAATTCCTTGTTGGAATTTCACTTTTAATTGTTGGAGTATTTGCTATAAAAAATTCTTTTCAATTAAGTATTCACTCGCATTCCCATAAGCATGGGAATGGAATTGCCCATCGTCACTTTCACTTTCATGTTAAGGAACAAAAAAATAATAATAGGCACTCACATGCTTTGACTGGTTTAGGCTTGCTACACGGTATAGCTGGAGGTTCACATTTTCTTGCAGTTCTTCCTGCTTTAGCACTACCTCTAACAAGCGCTTGCTTATATTTGATTTCATATTTGATTGGTTCACTTATAAGTATGAATCTTTTTACTTGTTTAATATCTTTTACCACTTTTAAAGCAAGTCAAAAATTTATTAAAAGATTAATAACTGCAGCAGGAGGGCTTTCCTTTTCTTTGGGATTATTTTGGATTCAAAGAAGTGCTTCTGTTTTTTTGAATTAAAAAATTTTTTAATTTAGGAATAATTAATTTAGAGGTGACAATCCCAATTATTTTTTCGTTATTGATTAATCCAAATTTATTACTATATTCACTAAATTCAATATTGTCTCCAATAACCTCAATGTTATTTTGATTTACTGAATTTATCCTTTTTATTAGATTTTTATTTTTAAATGGATGATTAAAAATAACTATTTGTCGATTTTTAAGTATTGATTTATTCTTTTTATATTTTTTAAAAAATACAATATCCCCTTCTTTTAGGTAAGGGAACATCGATTCACCAGTAATAATCGCGGTTTTTCTTAAACCTAAAAAAAATAAAATAAAATCAAAAAAACTTTTGAAAATAACTCTGAGTTAACTAGCTTTTACAAAAGCGTCTGATCTTCCTTTTGAAGCCCAGAAAATATTATGAATTTTTTCTACATAACTCATAAGTTCTTCAGCTTGGGATAAGTCAATATTAACTTTGCATGCACTGCACAATTTGGCCGCCTTCCAAATGGTCTCATGTAAGTCTGGATAAGTTTCTAAGTGAACTGGTTTAAAATAATCTGTCCACAAAATTAGAATCTCTTTCTTTGTTTCTTTTGCTTGCTCTTCTTTAACAGCAACATATCTAGAAAATGTATTACTGTATGCAGCCCACTCTGCTGAATCAGTGCTAGAAGGAGCTTCTAATGCAATAAGTTTTTTTGTCATTGATAAAACTGCTTCAGCTGCAACTCTCGTAGATGCTGGGTCGTAAACACCACAAGGACCATCGCAGTGAGCATGGACTGTCATTGGGGATTTTTTATCTAGAAAAGAATTGATGAATTTACTTAACATTTCAAATATTTGGTGTTGTATATATATTACTTGGAGATTAACTAAATTGAAAAGTCTTAGATATTTTTCTTACTTAATTTAATTGACTTTTAATAATTCAACTTCGAATATTAAAGTCGCATTAGCAGGTATCACATTTCCAGCTCCCCTTGATCCGTATCCAAGTTCCGGAGGTATTGTTAATTTTCTTTTGCCTCCAACTTTCATGCCTGCTACACCTTCGTCCCAACCTTTTATTACTCGTCCAGCACCCAAGGGAAAACTGAATGGAGCTCTGCCGATACTGGTATCAAATTGTGTCCCATCTTCTAGAGTTCCTGTGTAATTTACAGTAACTGTTTGACCAGCACTAGCTTCATCTCCTTCTCCGTTTACGATGTCTGCAATAATTAGACCACTTTCTGTAGTCCTTGAATTGTTGTCTGATGGCGTTTCTTCTGCCATAGCGAAAAGTATAGGATTTGGATCTGATGGGTCTAGTTCAAATAAATTATTATTTGAGACATTTGATGATTTTGCAACAGTTGTTCTTTGAACTGACTGAGTTTCTGATTCAGCAGCATTAACAACTTGAGGTGAATTAAATTGACTGAAAAGAGTTAATGAAACACAAAAAACAAAAACTGCAAAACTAATAAAGACTTCTTTCACTTAAATTTTGAAAGTTACTAAAGTTAGTTTACAGAATGAAGGTACAATAAATGGGTGATTATAAATTTAATTTCGTAATTTTAGATTGTTAATCCCAACTCAAATTAAAAGTCTAAGACAATATTTTTACCCTTGTTTAGGAGGGGTTTTAGGAGGAATTTCAGTTTCAACACATTTTTGGCTGATTTTTATGCCGATATCTTTATTTATCTTATGGAAGGGAAGTGAAAGGAGAATAGCAAATTTTTGTTGGGGTTTTTTCTTTATCTTGATAAGTCATTCTTGGCTTTATGATCTTCATCCATTGACATGGCTTGGTTTCTCATGGCTTGCAAGTTTAATAATTACCATTTTAATATTATTATTTTGCGCTTTTCTGGGTGGGATATTAGTTTATTTATGGGGATTGTTAGTTGAAATTATTCTCTGGAAAGAGGATGTTTTCAAAATGAAAATATTATCTTTAACAGTAAAAGTATTTCTTTTATCATTGACTTGGGGTATTGGGGAACTGATACTTTCTCAAACACCTTTTTTTTGGATAGGTTTAGGAGAGAGTCTTATCCCAGGTGATATTTATCTTGCTGGTTTAGCAAGATGGATTGGTGCAAGTGGTTTATGCGTATTACAAATATTGATTGGATTTTGGATTTTTTATATTCAAGGTAGATGGGAAAGAAAACTTCACTTTAAAAAAATATTTCTTTTAGGACTATTGGTTTTTATTTTCTTACATTTATTTGGAGGTTTAACAAGTCCATTAAAAAAAAATTATGAATATCCAGTAGCTATTTGGCAAACTAATATACCAACAAGAGAAAAATTAAAAATAAATGATGAATTTATTGAAGAAAAGCTATCCATCGCTCAAAAATATGCTTTATCAAACAAAGCGAAACTTCTTGTTGCTCCTGAAGGAACTCTATCTAATAATTTTTATTTTTCTAAAGGCATTAAGGTTAATACCTTGTCAGGAGGTTTCAGAAATTCAAATAATGAGTTAAGAAGTTCTTTACTCGGATTTCAAATTGGAGATAAATCTTTTACCTCATATATTGATAAAAATAGACTTGTTCCAATAGGTGAAAAAATACCTAGATTTCTAGATATTTTTTCAAGAGGATTATCTGCAGTAGGAGGAATTCAACCTGGCTCTGATTCAAGATATTTTGATACTAAAATTACACCCCCACTAGCAGTAGCTATATGTTACGAAATTAGTGATGGACTAGAAATAAGAAAGGCCATTAATAGCGGTGCAAAACTAATAATAACTGCAGCAAATTTAGATCCATATCCAGCTAAGCTTTATAATCAATTTCTATCTTTGGCTAGATTAAGAAGTATCGAAAATAAGAAAAATAATTTACTAGTATCAAATACGGGCCCTTCGGGCTTAGTTCAATATGATGGAAAAATAATTAAACTTTTAGATTATGATGTTGAGCTAAATGAAATAGTGTACCCTAATTTTTCATCCGAAAAGACTTTCTATACAAAATTTGGCGATAAACCTATTTTGTTTTTGTTTATATTTTTTATGGGATTAAATATCTTTTGGAAAATTAATTAATTAACCCTCCACCTAATAAAATTTCTCCTTTATAAAAAACTGCAGCTTGTCCGGGCGTTACCGAACTTTGACTATCTTCAAAAATTAATTTAAATGTTTTAGTAGGATGATCCTTACTTTTCAAAGGGATTAAAGTTCCTTTTACTGGATGACTTCTATATCTGATTTGTGCTTCTACTTCAATCTCTTGCTTAGGTTCTTCGATTGAAACCCAGTTAACCTCACTAATTATTGCTTCTTTATTAAAGAGATCACTTTTATCTGCTACATAAACTATGTTTTTTCCCCTGTCTAAACTTTTTACATATAAAGGTTCCGGCCAAGCAATGCCCAACCCTTTTCTCTGACCTACCGTAAAGTGCTGAATTCCATTGTGCGTCCCAAGGACTTTCCCATTTACATGAACAATTTCTCCTTCTTTGGGTTCTATATGTTTGTCGATAAATATCTGCATTGATCCATAATGCTCAACTAAACATAAATCTTGACTTTCTGGTTTTTGAGCAGTTCTAAGGCCTAATCTGAGGGCTTCCCTTCTTGTATCTTCTTTTTTCATTTCACCTAGAGGAAATTCTAATCTGCTTAGTACTTCTTGGGAAAGAGAATAAAGAAAATAACTTTGGTCTTTGTTTTCGTCAGCACCTCTGAGAAGAAGGAAGTCTTTAAATACAAAGCTCTTGCAATTAATTTTTTCAGCATAAGATGACTTTTTTATCCTTGCGTAATGTCCTGTCGCAATATGAGTAAAGTCTTTTTTGCTTATTGCGTAATTAAGCATCTCTTCAAACTTCACATTCTTGTTGCACATCGAACATGGCAGTGGAGTGAATCCTTTCTCATAGCTTTCAGTAGTTTTTTTAATTACCTTTCTTTCGAAAATTTCTCTTGAGTCTATTATTTTATGATTAATTCCCAAATCTTCACAAAGGCCAGCAGCATCTACTAATCCTTCAGAACAACAGGAGCCCTGTCCTTTCATTAGCCAAAGAGTTAGTCCCTCAACATTCCAGTCTCTTTCTACAAGAAGAGCAGCTGAAAGGGAACTATCTACGCCACCAGAAAGACCTACAATAATATTTTTCTTCTTTTTAGTTTTATTATTAGAAGAAAAAAAGTTCTCTAATTTTTTATCCTTTTGTGTCTTTAACATGGAAGTTTAAATTTTTGAACAGTTTTTCAATTGCTTTGTACTAATTATGAACGAAATTGTATGGCCAACAATTGATTCTAAACATTTAATTGTTGATTCAAAGCAAATGTTGATAGTAGAGAAAGAAATGTTTTCTGATGGAATGCCACAAGAAGCATTGATGGAAAAAGCTGGTATCCAAATTAGTAGATGGCTCTTAAAAAAGAAACCTCTTCTAAATAATGGAATAACTGTTTTTATAGGTCCTGGGCATAATGGTGGGGATGGTGCAGTAATAGCTAGAGAGCTTTTTTTGAAAGGTTTTTATGTTCAGGTATGGTGTCCATTCCCGATAAAAAAAACACTGACAAATGACCACCTTAATTATCTTACATCTATTGGTGTCACAAAATTAGTAGAGCCTCCTGATGCAAATAGGAAAGATCTTTGGATTGATGCAGTTTTTGGTAATAATCAAACAAGAAAAGTTGATGATAAATTAATTAATTTATTCAATCAAAAATTTCATAAAAAATCTGGAAAGGTAATAAGTATTGATATTCCAACAGGATTATGTCCTGATAAGGGAGAGCCTTTTTTAGAAGACGCAGTAAAGGCAGACTATACCTTGGCCATTGGTCTTTATAAGATTGGGTTGACCCAAGATTCTGCTTTACCTTTTATTGGAGAATTGCAGCATATAGATATTGGGATCCCTACTAGTAAGCTGTCCAAAGTTGAAAAAAAGATTTTTAAGATTACTTACAAAGATATAAAAAATATTGATCTACCTTATTTGCCAAAAAATTCCAACAAATATAAAAGAGGCAAAACTTTGTTAATTGCAGGAAGTGAAAAATATCCTGGCGCTGCATTTTTGGCATTAAAAGGGGCCATATCAAGTGGAGCAGGTTATATCTCGGCTGTCCTGCCTGAGTTAGTTGCTGAATCTATTTGGCAAGTTGCTCCAGAAATAGTTATAAAAGAAACTATGCAATCCAATCAAAATGGTAATGCATCTTTATTTAGTGCATTAAAGAATATTGATTTAAGTGAATTTGATTCATTAGCTGTCGGCCCAGGAATAGGAATTGATAATAATGATTGGCAAAAATCAAAAGACTTTCTTATGGATTTTGGAGGATTATTGATCTTGGATGCAGATGCACTTAATAGAATTTCGGAATCTAAGTTGGGAGCAAATTTCTTTTTAGAGAGAAAATTTAAAACATGGATTACGCCACATATTAAAGAATTTGGAAGATTATTTCCTAATATCAAATCTAATACCAATGTTGGGCTTGCACGTGATGCGGCAAAAGAATTCAATATTAGTATTTTGTTAAAAGGAGCAAACAGCATAGTTGCTGATAATACAAAAGTATGGCAACTTTTTGGAACCGATTCTCAGACAGCTCGAGCTGGATTGGGTGATCTTTTAGCTGGTTTTGTAGCTGGTAGTTCTGCGATTGATTTAACCTTGTGCAGAAATATATCAACAGATTTTTTTGCTAAATATGTGCTTTTGCATTCATTCGCTGCATCGAAGTGCAAAAGTGGGTCAAATGCTTCTGCTATTGGTGACGAACTGGCAAAATTAATGAGAAATACAAAAACGAGACAAATATCTTGAAAGAAACAATTTAAGAGAGTTTTTTATAGTTTTAAACACATAAGTGTACAAATATTACTTGAAATCTGAAGCGCGCATTAAATATTTGGCCATTTCTTGAAAAGTGTAGGAGAGTTTTACTACCTAATTAGGTCAAAAAATGGTCTCATCATTACCAACTCAATCAGAACAACCAAAAAGGAGGAGTAATGATCCAATAAGTTGGTATTTGCAGAATATTGGTAGAGTTCCCTTATTAACACCTGCCGAAGAGATTGAATTGGGTAATCAAGTCCAGAAGATGATGATTCTTACAGAAGATGGACAATTAAACGAAAAGATTAATGATTTTACAACTCAGCAAAAAAGAACTATAAAAATTGGTCGAAGAGCTAAAGAAAGAATGATGAAAGCTAACTTAAGATTAGTTGTCAGTGTGGCAAAAAAATATCAAGGTAAAGGACTAGAATTACTCGATTTAGTACAAGAAGGTTCTCTTGGGTTGGAGAGGGCTGTTGAAAAATTTGATCCGACAAGAGGATATAAGTTTTCTACTTATGCCTTTTGGTGGATTAGGCAAAGTATGACAAGAGCGATTGCCTGTCAATCAAGAACCATCCGTTTACCTGTTCACTTAAGTGAAAGGTTAGCTTCTATTAGAAAAGTTAGTAGAGATTTAGCTCATAAGCTAGGTGCTATGCCAAGCAGAATTGAAATTGCAGAGGCAATGGAAATTGATGTTGAAGAATTGGATTCTGTTTTAAGACAAGCTTTATCGACAAGTAGTTTGGATGCTCCAGTAAATGGTGATGATGGCAGGAGCTTTTTAGGTGATTTAATTGCAGATAGTAATAATGAAGAGCCTTTAGATCAAGTTGAACAGAAAATGCATCAAGAGCAACTCGGTAAGTGGTTAAGTCATTTAAGCGAGCAAGAACAACATGTTCTCAAGCTAAGATTTGGACTTGATTCAAATGAGAGACATACTCTTGCAGAAATTGGAAGATTATTAGAAGTTTCTAGAGAAAGAGTAAGACAAGTTGAACTTAAGGCATTAAGAAAATTAAGGAATTTAACTAGAAAATTACCTAGCGGTATTTAATCTAATCTTCTGCCCAAATATATTTGGTTAATTCTTCTGAAGGGGGTTCGGGAGCTTCAATAGCATTTTTGACTGACTCAGATATCTCGGTATCGATTTTCTTTTCAATTATTTTTAATTCTTCTTTCGTTGCGAATTTACCATCAATCAACTCTTGAGCTAATTTCTTAATAGGATCTCTTTTACCCCAAAACTCCTTCTCTTTTTCAGACCTTAGTTCATCTGGATCTGCAAGAGAATGCCCCCTGTATCTATAAGTCAGACATTCTAAAAGTGTGGGCCCTTCTCCTGCTCTGGCTCGATCTATTGCTCTTTGTGCGGCTCCTCTTACTGCTAATACATCCATCCCATCAACTTCCTCGCCTTGCATACCAAAAGCAGACGCTTTTCTCCAGATTTCAGGATTGCTAGTAGCTCTATCATGAGCCATACCGATAGCCCATTTATTATTTTCAACAACAAAAATTATAGGTAATTTCCATAACTGGGCCATATTTAAACATTCAAAAAACTGCCCATTATTGCAAGTCCCATCACCAAAGAATGCTGCAGTTACCGCATCACTAGTTTTATCACCAGCCACTTCCTTTTTATATCTACTTGAAAAGGCTGCCCCTAAGGCAACTGGAATTCCCTCTCCAATAAATGCATATCCTCCGAGTAAGTGATGCTCTTTTGAGAATAAGTGCATGGATCCACCTCGGCCTTTGCTACAACCAGTAGCTTTCCCAAAAAGTTCACTCATTACTTCAAATGAGGGAACACCGGCACTTAATGCATGAACATGATCGCGATAGGTACTACAAAACCAATCATGTTTCTTTTTCATGGCACCAATTACTCCCGTACTTATAGCCTCTTGACCGTTATATAAATGAACGAAACCAAACATTTTGCCCCTGTAATACATTTCTGCACACTTATCTTCAAACCTACGACCAAGTGTCATGTCTTCATAAAGAAATAATCCGGTTTCTCGATTTAATTCGGCTTTTTTTATGTCTTGAAGATTTGAGATTCTCTCTACGTGTGTTTCCAAGAAAAATACCTTAACGAAGTTTTGATTTGTTAACATTCTAAGCCGTGAAGGGCGATTTTCATGATTTTTTTTAATAACTCTGTAAGACCTTGTGAAAAAAATTTTTAACTTGATAAAATTTGTCTAAGAATTTTCAATAGGATATTTGTTTGGAACTTCCTTTAGACCATTTTCGTTTAATTGGCGTAAGCCCCTCTGCAACTTCTGAGGAAATATTAAGGGCGTTTCAATTGCGGTTAGATAAAACACCTGATGAAGGTTTTACTTATGAAGTATTAACCCAAAGATCCGAGTTGCTCCGCCTTACTGCTGATCTACTTACAGATCCAGAAAGCAGAAGAGAGTATGAAAATTTGTTGTTAAATGGGAATTCTGGATTGGATTTTTCCTCAAATAGAGAAGTAGCAGGATTAATACTTCTTTGGGAATCGGGTTTACCAAAAGAAGCGTTTAAAATCACGAGAAAAGCATTGCAGCCCCCACAAACTCCAGCTTTAGGAAGTAGTAGAGAAGCTGATTTAACATTGTTGGCTGCTTTAACAGCTAGAGATTCTGCAATTCAAGAACAACAGCTTAGATCCTATTCAAACGCGGCCGACTTTTTACATGAAGGAATACAACTTCTACAAAGAATGGGAAAGCTTGGAGACATAAGAAAAGAACTTGAAGAAGACTTGGTTGCTTTACTTCCTTACAGAATCCTAGATCTACTTAGTAGGGATCTGAATGATCAAGAGTCTCATAAAAAAGGCTTAAGTATGTTGGAAAATTTAATAATCAAAAGAGGTGGTTTAGAAGGTAATAATAAATCTGAATATAAAGATTATTTAAATCAGCAAGAGTTTGAAGCTTTTTTTCAACAAATTAAGCCATTTTTGACAGTGCAAGAACAGATTGATTTGTTTCTTGAATTACAAAAAAGAGGATCATTAGAAGCAGGATTTTTAGCTTTTCTATCCTTAACAGCTATTGGTTTCTCTAGAAGAAAGCCAGAAAAATTATTTGAAGCGAGGAGAATTTTAAAAAAACTAAATTTATCCGGTCTTGATTCAATGCCTCTAGTTGGTTGTTTAGATTTGCTTTTAGCTGATATTGAACAAGCCTCAGCAAGATTTTCGAGTAGTTCTGATGAAAATTTACGAGATTGGCTTAATAGTTATCCTGGAAATAAGTTAGAAGCGATATGTATTTTTTGTAAAAATTGGTTAGAGAATGATGTTTTAGTTGGGTATAGAGACATTGAATCAAAAGAGGTTGATTTAGATTCTTGGTTTGAAGATAGGGAAATTCAAGAATTTATTGAAAAATTAGAAAAGAAATCAAATAAAATTGCAATTAGGTCAAATCTTCAGAGCCAACAGATTGAGAAGGAATCCTCCACAAAAACGACTGAAGACTTTGATAATTTATTGGACAATATTGATGAAAGGAAATTACCTTGGCCTGGTGGTATAAAACGAGATTATGAAAAGGTTGAGATCAAAGAATACGATTTCAATGAGGAATACTTTAAGAAAAAACCAATAGAGTTTTATAATTATTTAATTGAAAAAATTGCTGAATTAAAGTTTAGTTTTGGGGAATTCTTAAAGGATAAAGAGATTATTAATCGTACGCCCTATTTAATTTATATCTACGCGTTTTTGATCTTATTTGCATTTGGTATTGGCATTGGATTTTTAAGAAATAATTTAAAAAAATCAATTCAGGACGAATCTATTGCTGAAAAACCTTTAATTGCCATAGATAAAAATCAAAAGCTTAATGACATAGATATTATTCAAGAAATAAAAAAAAATCCTTCAAGTAAATTAAATTCTATTTCTGAGAAATCTACTGCAATTATTTCCTATGAATTCAAAGAACTTAATACAGCTTCACCTTCTTTGGAAGATATAAGGAATTTAATTAATGGATGGCTTCTAAGTAAAAGTAATTATTTAGCAGGAAAGAGTGAAATAAATCTTTCAAACATTGTTAGTAAAGGTCTAATTGATCGAACAATCGAAGAAAGACAGAACGATATCAAGAAAGGAATTTATAAGGAAATAAATTCCCAAATACGTAAGATTGATTTGGAATCGCAAACTGCATCTCGAATAGTTGTTTTAGTAGAGTTAAATTATATAGAGAGAATAGTAAAGAATTCTGGAGAATTTGTTAATGAAACATCATTAAATCCCCTTAAAGTTAAATATATTTTGGGTTTTTCAAATAAATCATGGAAATTGGTCGATTTCGTGAGCGGCTTGTAATTACAAACTTTAAGATCATCTATAATAGTTAAAACTACTTTTTAATAATGTTTGATGAACTCTCTTCACGCTTTGAAGACGCAGTAAAGGGTTTAAGAGGCGAAGCAAAAATTAGTGAAAATAATATTAACGATGCCTTGAAGGAGGTAAAAAGAGCACTCCTTGATGCAGATGTTAGTTTATCTGTAGTAAAAGAGTTTATAACAGATGTTAAAGATAAAGCTATTGGAGAAGAAGTAGTTAGGGGTGTAAATCCAGGTCAAAAATTTATAGAAGTTGTTAATAAGGAATTGATTAACATCATGGGGAATGAAAATTCTCCATTAAACGAAAATGAAAATAGTCCTACAGTCATTTTGATGGCTGGACTTCAGGGAGCGGGTAAAACAACTGCAACAGGAAAATTAGGACTTTACTTAAAGGAAAAAGATAAAAAAGTTCTATTGGTTGCTGCAGATATTTATCGACCAGCAGCTGTAGAGCAACTTAAAACATTGGGAAGTCAATATGAATTGGAAGTTTTTTCAGCTAAAGAAAAAAATAGCAAACCAGAAGAAATAGCAAAGGAAGCATTGAATTTTGCTAGTGAAAATGATTTTAATTCGATAATTATTGATACTGCAGGAAGACTGCAAATTGATGATTCCATGATGAGCGAGATGGTTCGAATAAAAGAAGTCTCTAATCCTGATGAGGTTTTGCTTGTTGTTGATTCAATGATTGGGCAAGAAGCTGCAGACTTAACAAAGTCATTTCATGAAAAAGTAGGAATCACAGGGGCGATATTAACTAAGTTGGATGGTGATTCAAGAGGCGGAGCAGCTTTATCAATAAGAAAAATAAGTGGTAAACCAATCAAATTTATAGGTGTAGGCGAAAAAATAGAGGCACTGCAACCATTTCATCCAGAGAGAATGGCTAGCAGAATTTTAGGCATGGGTGATGTATTGACACTTGTTGAAAAAGCGCAAAAAGAAGTTGAACTTGCTGATGCAGAAGCGATGCAAAAGAAACTTCAAGAAGCGACTTTCGATTTTAATGATTTTGTAAAGCAAATGAGATTAATTAAAAGAATGGGTTCACTTGGTGGATTGATCAAATTGATTCCGGGAATGAATAAGATAGATGATGGGATGATAAAAGATGGAGAAGATCAACTTAAGAAAATAGAATCTATGATCTCGTCAATGACTCTTGAGGAGAAACAAAAACCCGAAGTTCTTGCCGCTCAACCCTCAAGAAGACAAAGGATCGCTCAGGGTAGTGGTTATGAAGCAAAAGATGTAGATAAAGTTTTAGCTGATTTTCAAAGAATGAGAGGTTTTATGAAACAAATGTCTAACGGAGGAATGCCAGGAATGGGAGGAATGCCAGGAATGGGAGGAATGCCAGGAATGGGAGGAATGCCAGGAATGGGAGGAATGCCAGGAATGCCAGGAATGGGAGGGATGAGTGGTAATAAGTCGATGAAAAAACAAAAAAATAATAAAAAGAAAAAAGGTTTTGCCGATTTATAGTTTCAATATTTTTACCTTTAAATGATATTATTAATAAAAATGCATTAATTTACGATGATTAAATTGCGCCTTAAGCGCTTTGGGAAGAAAAAAGAGGCAAGTTTCAGAATTGTTGCATGCAATAGTACTTCCAGAAGAGATGGTAGACCTCTACAAGAACTAGGTTTTTATAATCCAAGAACTAAGGAAACCAGGCTTGACACAGAAGCTTTAAGAACAAGACTTATTCAGGGTGCTCAGCCAACTAATGTTGTGAGAACTTTATTAGAAAAGGGAGGGTTATTAGAAAAAACAGAGAGACCATCTATCGCAATTGGTAAAGCAAAGTTAGAGAAGGAAAAATTAGCTAAGGCTAAAACTAAAGACGAAGAAAATGATAGTACTAAAGCAGAAAGCGAAAGTAATGAAGCTGAAAGCTAGTGATTTGATCAATTTTTATTCTTATTCAATAACTAGATGAAGGAAGTTTCCAAAATTGGTCACTTCAAAATTGATTTGCCAAGCTCTGATGCCGCTACAGCATTATCTGGACCTGGTAATTCTTTCTTAAAAAAATTTGAGTCTCTGACAGGAGTTTCTTTAACTATAAGAGGCTTACAACTTGAGATGAACGGTGTAATATCTAAAATTGAGAGAGCCTCAGCATTAGTAGAACTAACAAGACCAATTTGGGAACAAGGGTTAGAAGTCCCAGAGGTAGATCTTAAAGCGGCTTTAAGTTCTTTAAATATGGGCGAATCGTCTTCACATGCTGAACTTGGAAAAAAAATTCTTGCACGTTCAAAAGAAGGAAGATTTTTAAGACCAAGAACTATAAGGCAAAAAGAATATGTTGAATCAATTGAAAACTTTGACCTTACGTTCGCAATTGGGCCAGCTGGAACTGGCAAGACATTTTTAGCAACTGTTTGCGCGGCAAGGCTATTGAACGAGAAAAAAATTGAAAAAATTGTTTTAACCAGACCAGCTGTAGAAGCTGGTGAAAGTTTGGGATTTCTACCTGGTGATTTGCAACAAAAAGTAGATCCATATTTAAGACCCTTATTTGATTCTTTACATAGTATTTTCGGGTTTGATAGAACAAATTCGTTAATTGATAAGGGAATTATTGAAGTTGCTCCTTTGGCATTTATGAGAGGCAGAACCTTAGATAACTCCATAGTTATCCTAGATGAAGCTCAAAATACTACTTGCTCTCAAATGAGAATGTTTTTGACCAGATTAGGAGAGAGATCAAAAATGGTTGTAAACGGAGATATTACACAAATTGATTTAAAAAAAGATCAGGAAAGCGGCCTCATTGAAGCATCGAGAATTTTCACTGAAACTGAAGGCATAAAATTTTGTTATTTAAATATTGAAGATGTAGTTCGTCATCCTTTAGTTCAGAAAATTATTGAGGCTTATCAATAAATTTATAACTCTGGAGATCCGTACCCTGAAATTTTAAAAAACAAGTAGAATAGGTTCATATTTAATTAAAGAAAATGCCAGCAAGTAGTAATTTCAATCAGGCTATTCGTGAAGCACAAACTAGTTCAATTGTTGGACCAAATGTTGTTCAAAAAGCTCTACCTTATGTAGGTGGAGGTATGGTTTTAACTTCTTTAGGAGTTTTAGCAGGTGTCTCACTAATAGCAACAAATCCTGGACTTTTCCAACCTCTTTCAATAGTTGCATTAATTGCAGAATTGATTTTGTTTTTTATAGCCACAAGTGCTGCAAATAATGCAAATAACGCGAAGGCCTTGCCATTGCTGACGGGATTTAGTTTGTTAACTGGATTCACATTAAGTGGAATAGTTGCTTTAGCAATAGGAACAATTGGTATTGGTTCGGTTGGAACAGCTGCCTTAGCTACGGGTATAACTTTCGTTATTGCCTCTTACACTGGCCAAAGAATGAGTGATAGTGTTGGTCAAGCACTAAGTGGAGTAGTTGGTCTAGGATTAATAGGACTGCTTATAGCAATGTTCGTCCAATTAATTGGAGGATTCTTTGCTCCAGGAGTTTTTGGGGGTTCAGGACTCGAATTGATAATTGCAGGATTTGGAACTGTCTTATTTGTTGCAATGTCTTTCGTTGATTTCTATACAATGCCAAGAAGATACAATGATGATCAATACCTTGCAGGAGCTTTAGGAATGTATCTAACTTATATAAATCTTTTTGTTTTTATATTGAGATTAATGATTGCACTACAAGGCGGTGGAAGAAGAGACTAAACACATAACGTAAATAAATAATCTAAAGCGTAGATTTGTTCCTACGCTTTTTTATTGGGCGATATCAAGAATTTGTTTTTTTATGAATTCCTTTTGCTCTGAGTCATACTTTACTGAATCATCAAAACTATTACCCATATCATCTAATTCTCTAAGGACTTGATTGACAGACTTTGTAACTGACTTAGTTTCTAGCAGTCTTAAAATAGCCTTACATCTATCTGAAATGTTTTCTGATGTTATCTCATATTCATGATTATTATCTCTTCGATGAATAATAATTTGAGCGGAACTCATTATTAAATTTTTTACTACTATTTCTGTTACAGCATCACCACCTTCGTTCAGTTTGTAAATGAGTGAATAAGGAAGTTTATCTAACAAAAGACAATCGTTATCTGATAAAGCGTATGCAAAAAATCCTCTGAGCCCATTTCTTGTTTTAGTTAGCTCTGCGATTCTATCTGCTAAAACCTCTTCGCTGAGTAAATCTTCACCCCACTCTTTGCACCATTGTGCGGATATGTTTATTGCTTGCGTGAACGAAGCTTCTTTTAAATTTATTGTTTTTTTTTCCATTTTTGATCAGAATTTTATTATTGATGCATTAAAGTCTTTGGCTAATTATAGATCTGGGTTTGTAACTTTACTAGGAAGGCCAAATGTTGGTAAATCTACTTTAATAAATAAATTGATTGGAGAAAAAATAACAATTACTTCTCCAATAGCGCAAACTACCAGAAATAAATTAAAAGGAATACTTACTACAGACAATGGCCAAATAATTTTTGTTGATACGCCAGGTGTTCATAAACCTCATCACAGACTTGGAGAGATATTAGTAAAAAACGCAAAATCTGCAATTAATGGAGTTGATATAGTAATTTTTGTAATTGATTCAAGTGCAGAACCTGGTAGAGGTGATGAATATATTTTGAACTTTCTAATCGCAAATAAAACTGAGTTTATTGTGGCATTAAATAAGTGGGATTTGGTTAATAAAGAATTTAGGAATTTACGATTAGACCAATATAGAAGATTTTTTGGAATTAATAGAAACTTTCAAATTGTAAGTGCTTCTAAAGGAGAGGGATGTTCTGAACTAGTCGATATGGCACTTAATTTTCTTCCAGAGGGACCAAAACTTTATGGCGAAGAGACGATTTGCGATCAACCATTAGATAACTTATTATCTGATTTAGTAAGAGAGCAGGTATTAATAAATACAAGAGAAGAGGTACCTCATAGTGTCGCAGTGAAGATAGAGAAGAGAGAGGAAATGAAAAGAAAAAATGGCAAAGTTTTTACAGCTATTTTGGCAACTATTATCGTTGAAAGATCAACTCAAAAAGGTATTCTTATTGGAAAGAAAGGTTCAATGTTAAAAATTATTGGTCAGTCAGCAAGATCAAATATGTCAAAATTAATTGATGGTCCAGTTCACCTAGAGTTGTTTGTGAAAGTTGTTCCAAATTGGAGAAAAAAAGAATTAAGGTTAATTGAATTTGGTTATGAGGAAGATTTCTAGATGAGTTATTTTAATTTTGATGTAATTACATTGTTTCCCAAAGCTTTTGAATTAATAAATAATTTAGGAGTTATAACAAGAGCTCTAGATAAGAATTTGATCAATGTAAATTTACATGATTTAAGAGAATACGGAGAAGGTTCTTACAGGCAAGTAGACGATAAGCCTTATGGAGGAGGGGCAGGTATGGTATTAAAACCTGAACCTATTTATAAGGCATATGAATCCATTAGTAAATTACCTAAAAGAAAAACTCTTCTGATGACCCCACAGGGTAAAGTCTTAAAGCAAAAGGATCTTGCGAGATGGTCCACTTTGGATCAAATAATAATTATTTGTGGTCAATATGAAGGTTTTGATGAAAGGATTAGATGTTTAGCTGATGAAGAGATATCGATAGGCGATTATGTACTTTCTGGAGGTGAAATACCCGCTATATCAATAATTAACGGTTTGACTAGATTATTACCAGGAACTCTTGGTGATCCAGACTCCTTAGTCGATGAGAGTCATAATTCTTCTTTATTAGAATATCCTCAATTCACGAGGCCGTTAATTTTTAAAGATATGAAAGTGCCAGATATTCTTGTAAGCGGTAATCATGAAGAGATTAAATCGTGGAGAAGAAGAAAAAGTTTTGAAAGAACATTGGAGAGAAGAAGTGACTTAATTTCAAATGAAAACTACAAAAAATCCCCACAAAGTAAGAGAATAATGAAAGAAAATAATCAATTCATGAAATTTAGAATAGGTAATGGATACGATATTCACAGACTAGTAGAGGATAGAGATTTAATTATTGGAGGTGTAAAATTGCATCATCCTGAAAATTTAGGTTTGGATGGTCATAGTGATGCTGATGTTTTAAGTCACTCAATAATGGATGCATTATTGGGAGCACTTTCGTTGGGTGACATAGGAAAGTATTTCCCTCCATCTGATGAAAAATGGAAAAATGCTGATAGCTTGTTTTTGTTATCAAAAGTAATTGAATTGATAAGACAAGATGGTTGGGAAATAAATAATATTGATAGTGTTCTTGTTGCTGAAAGGCCAAAAATTATGCCACATATAAAACTAATGAAAAAAAATATTTCTGAAATCTTAAATATTGATGAAAATTTAATTGGGATTAAAGCAACCACGAATGAAAAATTAGGTCCAGAAGGGAGAGAAGAGGGCATAAGTTGCCATTCAGTAGTTCTACTTGAGAAAAAATGAGATTTAATTTAAATTTGAAAAAAAAATTTCAAAGATTTTGTCTATTATTAATTTGCTTGGTAGTTTTAATTTTTCAATCTGATATTACCAATTTAAAAGCTCTTACAATGGATAATTTTCAAAGTGAAATGGTCATAGAGGAATTAAGACTTAAAGTACCTGCCGATGTAAAAGCAGCTTGGTTAAATGCTGAAAAAGAAATATGGGAGCCATGGTTATCTTCTCAAGATGGTTTTTTGGGAAGACAATTATTTTGGGATAAAGAAAAAGAAGAAGCATTAATATTGGTAAATTGGAAAAGTAAGAAATTATGGAAAAGCATACCAATGTCAGAAGTAAATGTAGTTCAACAAAAATTTGAAGCTAATGTTAAAGCTGCTCTAAATATAGGCGAAAATCCTTTTGAATTGATTTATGAGGGAGAATTAGATAAGCAAACATGAATTTTGATATCAAGTTTGATTTTCAAAGAAGAGATAGGCTTGGACTTATTGAGGCTATTTGGGGGCAAGATAAGAGTATAGACCAATTAGAGAGATTATCTGAAAATGTATTAAGTAAAAATGAGGTTGTTTTCATTACTAGGATTAATAGTGAAAAGGCTAATTATCTTTTAGATTTGTATGATGATGCACGATTCTATGAAGAAGCAAATTGCCTAACAATTGGTAAAAATCTGAATAAAATAAACACGAATAAAAAAGTTGCTATAGTTTCTGGCGGCTCAAGCGATTTAGCCGTAACACTTGAAGCTCAATTAGCACTTGAAATTTATGGAGTGAATTGTCAATCTTTTATAGATGTTGGAGTAGCTGGACTTCATCGATTGATGAGTCAGTTAGAAGAAATTAATAAATATGATGTATTAATAGTTTGTGCTGGAATGGAAGGTGCTTTGGCAACGGTTGTCGGTGGATTGTTGGCACAACCCATAATTGCAGTACCGGTATCAGTCGGATACGGCGTTAGCAAGGATGGAGAAACTGCATTAAATAGTATGTTGTCAAGTTGTTCTCCTGGTATTGCAGTTATGAATATAGATAATGGTTACGGAGCAGCAATGGCGGCTCTAAGAATTATTAAAAGTATTTCCTAAATAATTACTTTTTTTCTATTTCTAATAGGTTTTCTATCCATAAATTAAGTTGTCTTGATAGCATTCCTTCTTCTCTCATTTTGATTGCTTTTATCACGACTTCTGTATTTACCCACTCTGGAAATCTTTTTTGCATTTATTTTTATATTCAGTAATTTTAATTTGGTACAAATTTTTATAAAAACAAGATCTAAGTAACAAATTTAATCTTTTATATTTGATTTTGTACCTAATCTGGACAGCTCAGATGAGGTATGTTCACTTTCTACATTTTTTAATCTTTCAATTAGCTCAGAGAGATCTTTATGGGCTAACTCACCATTTTGCTCCCATTTAAGGGACCTTGAGTTACTATCAATTTTTTCTTTCATTGTAATATTTAAGTATTAAAAATATAAAACGAAAACAGGAGAAATTTGGTTATTGTTTCAAGCCTAAACTTAAAAAAATATGAAGATTTTTAATATATAAAGAATTTATCTTTTAACCACCGCCAACTATTGAAACGATTTCTAAATTATCACCATCTTTAAGTTTCACTTTTTCCCATTTCATTGAATTTATAATTAAATTATTTAACTCCACTACAATTGTGTTTGGTTTATATCCCATATGGTTAAGAGCCGTAGATAGTAGAGCATTTTCATGATCAAGTTCTATTTTTTTTTCTTCCCCATTTACCTTAATTTTCATGAGATAGCTCTTTTAGAATCATAATAGCGTCTTCTTTAGGATCTTCAGAATTCATTAATTGAGAGACTAGAGCAACTTTTTTAAACCCATTTCTTTTTAAGTAAGGAATATTATTTGACTTAATTCCTCCGATAGCAAACCAAGGAATATTTAAATCCTTTGTTAATGTTTTGATATTTTCAATACCTAAAGGTTTTTTGTTCTTTTTTGTTGTAGTTTCAAATACTGGTCCTATTCCTATGTAATCACAACCCTCCTTAAGAGCATTTGTAATATCAATTGCATTATTTGCACTTATACCAATAATTTTTGAATAACCTAATAGTTTTCTTGCGGTTTTTAAGTCTAAATCGTCTTGTCCAAGATGAATTCCATCCGCGTTAGATGCTAGAGCTATATCAATTCTATCGTTAACGATAAACAAAGAATCATATCTTTTACATAGATTTTTTATCTGAATTGCTTCTTGAAGATGATCTTGATCAGTTCCCGTTTTAAATCTATGTTGAATAATTCTAACTCCCGCAATTAAAATCTCTTCTATTATTTCTAATAAATTGTCCTTTGGATCTGTGATTACATATAGGTCATTTTCTTTTATTATTTCCTCCGACTTCTTACACTTGCTATAACTCAATAAGTCAATTTCAATAGTATAAATTTCATATCTAATTTCCGAGGCGATTTTTGAAAGCTCATTATTCTTTAACCTTGAGAATTCTTCTATGACTCTTAATGCTTCTTGAACTCGGGCTGAATTAGAACTTATAATTTGCTCAGAAGTTTTCCTGTTGATTTGCTCTTGATGTGTTAATCCTTTACATTTGTCCTCAATGTGATTTCTAGATTGTTTATAAACTTCTAAGTGATTTTTTCCTAAAATTTGTCTAAAATTTTTAATCTTTTCAACATATTTTTCTTTGCCTAGACCAAATCTAGCCCAATCCTCTAGTACTCTTAGTCCTTCTCTAGCTCTATCTAGATTAGCGTCAATAATTTGATAAATTCTTAAATCTTCTGTGTTTGTTGTATTGGAATTCAGCATTTGTATTTTATTTTTTGTAGTTTTTAAAAATTCTTAGGGCATTCTCTCTATCATTTTTAATTTGACTAGAAAGTTGCTTGATATTATTGAACTTGATTTGAGATCTAAGCTTTTCAACTGGCTCTACAGATAGATTTAAACCATATAGACTTATATCTTTATTTATTAAATGAACTTCAACTGCAGATGGTAATAAGGGATTTATTGTTGGTTGAGAGCCAAGATTCATAACAGATTCAATTTTTTGGTTGGAATTTTCTATAGTTGTCCAAGCTGCGTAGACTCCTTCTCCAGGTAAAAATTTTCTGCCATCTATTTCAAGATTTGCGGTGGGCCACCCTATACTTTTTCCAATACCTTTACCTTTTACAACCTTTCCATTAAAACTATAAGGTCTATTAAGAATTTTGAAAGCATTTTTCAGATCACTTTTATCTAATAAATCTCTTATTCTGCTGCTGCTTATTCTACCTTCTTTGTCTTCTAAAATTGGAGTAATTTTTAGTTTTATATCCGTATCTTTAATTATATTTTTTATAGTATTTATATCTCCACTTCTTTTAAAACCAAATTTAAAATTAGCACCTACAGAAATGTTTTTTGCTTGTAATTGATTTATCAAAATATCTCTTACAAATCTTTCTGCACTTAATTTAGATAATTCCTTGTTAAAAGGAATCAGAACTAATTGTTCAATCCCGAGGTCTTCAAGAATAGGTAGTTTTTCTTCAGGTAAATCAAGTCTAAGGCGTGTCTCTTTGTATAGAACTTCTCTTGGATGAGGCCAGAAGCTTGCAATTGTAGGGGTATATAGATTGTCTTCAACAACACTTTTTATTAATTTTCTGTGGCCGGCATGAAGCCCATCAAAACTCCCAATAGCTATTGAAGTAGGATTCTTAACTTCAGATGGCGATATTAAAGAGATCAAAAGATTACGTGCAATTTTATGTTTTTGATGGCAAATTTGAATAGATCATAGTTTATTCAATCAAATGAATGTCTGACAAAATTGATTTTCAGTCCCTTTCATTTGGAATGCGGCGCATTGGATGGATTCGCTTTTGGGTTCAATCCATTTTAGGTGTTGTTGTTGCAGCTGTTTTGCTTTTTTCAAATGTTGTAAATAATAGCGAAGGACAGCTTGGCTTGGCGCCTGGTTTATCACTTACAACAATATCCTTGATCTTACTACTTTTTAGTCTTTGGCAAGGTTGGTTAATAGTTAGAACAGGAAGAGCAATCGCAAGCAATGCAAGACCCTCAAGAGGGCAAACCAGTAGATTAATAAAAAGAGGACTAATAGTTGATTTATTAGGAATTTTGTTTGGATTAATTGGATATCAAGCTCTTATGGGGGCACTATTTATACAAGCATCCTCACAGACGACTGGACAATTAATAACAGCGACATCTGATATTCCAATTACTGGACTTGAAATATTATCTGTTCTCAGCAACACACAAGTTATTGCTGCTCATTTTTTTGGACTATGCTTTTCTTTATGGCTTTTAAGAAGGATTTACAAATGAATTATTAATTTTAGGTAAGTCATCTAAATTACCCCTCCAAAATAAATCTGGTTCTACAGGTGTAAGCGATATTTTATTATCTTGTATTTGAGATACATCACTAGGCCAATTCTTAGGACCATAACCTTTTGATTTAAGATCTAAAACTACTTCACCTGCTAACCAATAATAATCATCACCCCTTGGGTCTTCTCTTTTTGAAAATTGATTTTTATATTTTCTTACTGATAATCTTGTCCAGGATAATTCTCTTATTTTGCTTTCCTCGCAAGGGGGTATATTCAAGTTTAATAAAAGTGAAGCTGGCCAGTTATCCTTAATGGCTTGTTCGGCAATATTCATTGCAATTTCTCCAGCAAATTCAAAATTCTTCCATTTAAAACTAGCTACACTTATTGCCATAGAAGGAACATTTTCTAAAGTTCCCTCCATGGCTGCAGCAACTGTGCCCGAACAAAAAATATCTGTTCCTAAATTTGGACCGTGATTTATTCCAGATAAAACAAGATCAGGTTTATTATCCAAGAGTTCAGATAGTGCTAATTTGACGCAATCAGCAGGCGTGCCCGAACATCCCCAAGCTTCAATTCCTTCCTCGAATAATTCGTCCGCTCTTTCCACTCTTAATGGAGATTGTAAAGTAAGACCATGACCAGTAGCGGACCTTTCTTGGTCAGGACATACTACTTTTACCTTATGCCCTCTTATTCGAGCTGATTTTGCTAATGCTCTTATCCCCGCTGCAAAAACACCATCATCATTGCTAATTAAAATATTTAACGGTTTCATTAATCAATAAATTTTATTTATGGACGATATTTAAGTAAGATGAAGCAATACTTATTTTTACTATATCAGTGAGTCAGATTGAATCATTAAGTCAAATTGAGGAAAAATTAAATAATCTTTCTCTAACAGCAAAAAATAATATAGATAAAGCTAGTACTCATGAAGAACTGGATCAATTGAGAGTTTCCTTGTTAGGTAAAAAAGGTGAGTTGTCAATTGTCTTGAAAATAATGGGTCAATTATCTGCTACTGATAGACCAGTTGTTGGCCAGAAGGCAAATTTAATAAAGATAAATTTGCAAGAATTAATAACTGAAAGAAAAAATCAACTAAATAGTGAGGCCTTAGATAAAAAGATTAAAACAGAAAAAATTGATGTAACTATCCCTTCAATTGGAACCCCCCCTGGAAATAAACATCCTTTAATTTCAACTCAAGATGAAATAATTGATATTTTTTGTGGTTTAGGATATACAGTTGAAAGTGGGCCTGAAATAGAAACTGATTTTTATAATTTTGAGTCTCTCAATATTCCTAAAAATCATCCCGCAAGAGATATGCAGGATACTTTCTACTTAGATGAAAATCGTCTTTTAAGGACTCATACTTCTCCTGTACAGATAAGATACCTAGAAAAAAATCCTCCTCCAGTAAGAATTATTGCCCCAGGGAGAGTGTATAGGAGAGATGCTGTAGATGCTACCCATTCCCCTGTATTTAATCAGGTCGAGGTTTTATGTATCGATCAAGATATTAATTTTAGTCATTTAAGAGGAACAGTTCTTACTTTTTTAAAGACCTTTTTTGGAGATATTCCTGTAAGATTTAGAGCTAGTTATTTCCCATTTACTGAACCTTCGGCAGAAGTAGATGTTCAATGGAAAGGTAAATGGTTAGAAGTAATGGGATGCGGAATGGTAGATCCGAAGGTCCTAGAAAAATTAGGAATAGATTCTGAGAAATGGACAGGATTCGCTGCGGGATTAGGAGTTGAAAGATTTTGTATGGTAAGACATCAGATTGACGACATCAGAAAATTTTATACAAATGATCTTAGATTCTTAGAACAGTTCTAGTAAAATTGAAATTTTAAATTAGGATTGTCTAGCAAATTAGTTTAATATAGTCATAGTTTTTAGTTTTTTGATTGGTACGTAAAGCAGGGCTAATAGTTAATGATGGAAAAGAACTTGCGGTTCAAACTGCAAGTTCTGTTGAGAAAAAGTTGGCAAAATCTAATTATGAAGTTGTAAGGGTCAGTAGCTCTGGCGGAATGGTTGGCTTCGCGAATCCTGATCAACATGTACGTCCTTTGGGATATACGAATTGTGTTCCCGAGGGGTTTGACTCGTCAATAGAATTTGCAATTGTTCTTGGCGGAGATGGAACCGTGCTTTCTGCAGCAAGGCAAACAGCACCTGCTAAAATTCCAATCCTTACAATAAATACTGGTCATTTAGGTTTTCTTGCGGAAGCTTATTTATCAAATCTTGATGAAGCAATAGATAAAATCATTGCTGGAAATTGGGATATTGAAGAGAGAACATGCTTTATTGTTAGTGTAATGAGGAATGATCAGAGGAGATGGGAGTCTCTCTGTCTTAATGAGATGGCTCTTCATAGAGAACCTCTGACAAGTATGTGTCATTTCGAGATTTCTATTGGGCGACATGCTCCTGTGGATATATCAGCTGATGGAGTAATTCTATCTACGCCAACTGGTTCTACTGCATATTCGTTGAGTGCTGGTGGGCCAGTTATTACACCAGATTGCCCAGTTGTGCAATTAACTCCAATTGCTCCACATTCATTGGCATCTAGGGCATTGGTTTTTAATGATTCAGAGCCAGTAACTGTTTTCCCCGCAACTCCTGAAAGGTTGGTAATGGTTGTTGATGGGAATGCTGGTTGTTATGTTTGGCCTGAAGATAGGGTTTTAATAAGAAAAAGTAAACACTCAGTAAAGTTTATTAGACTTGAAGATCATGAATTTTTCCAAGTTTTAAGAAATAAACTAGGTTGGGGGTTACCCCATGTGGCTAAACCAGATAAATAAAAATTATTCAAGATTCTTTTTTTCCTTTTAATATAAAAACAGGATTATTTGGTTCTAATCTCATTCCTTCAGCGATACTTAAGCTTTTATAGGTCTGAATTAAATTTAAAATTGTTTCGAAATTTTTATCTTCTAATTCCTCTTTCAATTCTTTAATAGTTTGAATGTCAATTATTGGGATAACGATAATATCTCCAATACTCATACTCTCAGCCAGAGTATTAATAATTTGAAGTTTAGTGTTCTTATCACATCCTCCAATTACTAATCTATTAGGTTTTCCAAAAGAACTTAAATTTCTTGTGTTCAAGGAATTATTTATGTCTTCCTCTAAAATAAATTTTGGTTTAACGCCAAGCCTTTTTGAGTTTTCTAGTATTAATGCTTTTGATCCAATTCTTTTATCGATACAAAATAAATCTAAATTAGGCCTTAATTTTAGTGCTTCTAAACCTATTGATCCACAACCTGCTCCTATATCCCAGATGACACCATTTTTAGGGAGTTCTAGATCAGCTAAGATTTGAACGCGAACCTCCCTTTTAGTAAATAAATTTGGTCTATCATCAAAAGTTTTAAAAACATTGTCACTTATACCGAAAAGAGGGATATTATAATTTGTGTAATTTTCCTTTGTTTTTGTAAGAACGACAAAGTTCAAACTTGATATATCAGATGGTAATGACTCTTTAAGATTTAATTTTCTTATCTTTTCATTCTCGAAGCCAATCTCTTCAAAGAGCCAAAAATCATAGAAGTCAATAAGATTTAATTCTGATAAGTTTTTTTTGATTATTTCTAAACTATTGTTATTTGAATCTGTAATAATAGCCAAGCTTGAAGGCCTTGATTTAAGAGCCTCTACTAACCTATTAGAATCTCTGCCGTGCATACTCACATTAACAGTATTTTGCCATGGAATCTTTAACTTACTAAATGCCAATTGAATGCAAGTATTTGAAGGGTAGAAACTTAATTCATCTTTTGAAAAATTTTCTAGTAGTATTCTCCCAATGCCAAACCAAAGTGGATCACCTCTCGAAATTAAAATAACATCAGTTTTTTGTGATCTAAGCCATTTAACAAGTTCCTTATTACTGTTGCTCGAAAAGAATAATTTCTTTTTTTCTAAACCATTTTTGCTCCATGATTTTATTTCTTCAAAATATGAATTTGGAACTGCAATAGAAACTGTCTCTTGAAATAGATTTTGTAATTTGAAAGATAGATCCTCAAATTTATAAGAATTAATTCCTACTACATGAATTTTTCTTTTTTTTTCAGTCATAAATATTTAATTAAAAGAAACTTATCTATTTGAATGTTTTATTAAATTATCTTATGATTGTTCGAGCTTTTATAATAAATCAATTGTCTGAAAGAAGAAAGAGATTACATGATTTATTGTTAACTCTAATAAATAAAGATAGTAAATTTGAGTTTATTGAAGAAAACTCTAACGATTTAACATCTAGCTATTCAGAAAAAGACACTTTGAATTTATCTCGAGTTATAGAAAAAAATCGTAAAATAATTAAAAGATATCAATCTATTGTAAGAACAGCTGTTACTCTTGACGCCCTGATGGATTCTGAAAATGAAGAAAATTACAAAATCAAATAAAAATATTTTTTTAAAAAAAATATTACCTTTACTTTTACTACTATCTTTTATTTTTAACCCTTTAAAAGTATCCGCAGAAGTTGCTGAAACAGAAATAAATGGGGAATTAATGAATGCCAGCAGTGAGTTTTTAAGGGATTTGGACTTTGAAACTTGGCAATTAGTAGCTTATAAATCACCTCTATTTGAAAATAGGTTGATCTTGAGGGTAATAGGTTATCCAGGAAACCTTAGGATTGATCATCCCACTGACTTAAGGGTGGAATCAGGAAGGAAACAGTGGCTTTTAGATGATAAAACATTACTTAATGTGGAATTAGCAAATGATGGAAGACAAGCTGCTGCAGAATTTGATCTTAATGAACTTATTCAAAACATCGATAAAAATAGACCATTGAGATTATCTTTATCAGGTGTTTTTTCAGAGTTACCTGTACCTCCTTTTCTGGTTAAAGAATGGAGGACACTCAGTTGATTATTAATAGAGGAGATGTCTGAAAAATTAAAAAGCCATGCAAAATGGATGAAAAGAGCGATCTTTTTGGCTTCTCTGGGCAAAAATACAACGAGTCCTAACCCTAGGGTGGGAGCAGTGATAATAGATAAGAATGGAAAGCTCATTGCAGAAGGATTTCATTACAAGGCTGGCATGCCCCATGCTGAAGCGATGGCTTTTAATAATCTAAAAAAAGATGCTAGAGGTGGGTCAATTTATGTAAATCTTGAACCGTGCTGTCACCAGGGTAGAACACCTCCATGTGTAGATAAGGTGATATCCTCTGGGATAAAAAAGGCTTATATATCTATTGAAGACCCTGATGTAAGAGTCGCTGGTAAAGGTATTAAGCTGCTAAAAGAAGCTGGAATACAAGTTCACTTAGGATTATGTAAAAGGGAATCCTTAGATTTAAATAAGGCTTTCATTCATAGGCATATTACTAAAAAGGCATTTGGTGTTTTCAAATGGGCAATGAGTATTGATGGAAGAATAGCTTTAAAAAATGGAAAAAGTAAATGGATTACTAATGAAGAATCAAGGTCGCTAGTGCACTCTTTTCGAGCAGAATTTGATGCAATAATCATTGGGGGAAATACATTAAGAATAGACAATCCATTTTTGACTACTAGAGGTTTAAAAAATCCAGAGCCACTGCGAGTTGTTTTCACAAAAAGTTTAGATCTGCCTTCAAAATCTAATCTTTGGAATTGCAATAAGGCAAAAACCTTAGTTATTTATGATTCTTCTACAGCAAATGAAAGATATCTCTCAAGGATTCCGAAGTGTGTGGAAGTTGAAAAGGTATCATCAGATAATCCAGAGTCGATTTCAAAAATACTTGCTAAAAGAGGTTGTAATAAAGTTCTTTGGGAATGTGGACCCGGATTGGCTACTTCCGCTATTCAATCTAATTGTATTCAGGAAATAATTACCTTTATTGCTCCAAAAATTTTAGGAGGTAAAAATAGTATGAATCCCTTGGGTGATTTTGAATTTAAAGAAATGAACGAAATTTTTAAATTAAGTAATCCTCAGTTTAGCTTGATTGGGAATGATATATGCGTTAAAAGTTCATTCAAAAATTAAATTTTTTAATACCATTTTATATGGGTTAAAGTATCGTACGGTTCTTACCCAAAAAAAATATTACAGGTACGGAAACTCATTGTTTAGTTTATAATGAGTTCAAATTGTTAACAACTATGCCAATAAGACAAGACGATAATCAACCTAATAAAAGATTTGGAATTATAAATATTATTTTGATAGGAGTTGGAGCATTACTTCTTTTTAGTAGTCTTTTCCCTAATCAAAATATGCAAATCCCTAGGGTACCTTACTCATTATTTATAGATCAGGTTAATGATGGGGAAGTTAAGAGAGCATATATAACCCAAGAACAAATTAGATATGAGTTAAATGGAGCTGAAGAAGGAGCACCTTCAGTTTTGGCAACAACCCCAATTTTTGATATGGATCTACCTCAAAGATTAGAAAGTAAAGGGGTCGAATTCGCTGCGGCTCCACCAAAGAAACCAAATTTCTTCTCAACCATCTTAAGCTGGGTTGTTCCTCCCTTAATTTTTATCTTAGTTTTACAATTCTTTGCCAGGAGAAGTATGGGAGGCGGAGGTGCACAAGGAGCGCTAAGTTTTACTAAAAGTAAAGCTAAAGTTTATGTCCCCGATGATGAATCAAAAGTAACATTTGCTGATGTTGCAGGAGTTGATGAGGCTAAAGATGAACTAACGGAAATTGTTGATTTTTTAAAAAGGCCAGAAAGATATACAGATATTGGGGCGAGAATCCCAAAAGGTGTGCTTCTCGTAGGCCCTCCAGGTACAGGAAAAACTCTTCTTTCAAAGGCAGTTGCAGGTGAAGCAGAAGTTCCTTTCTTTATTATTTCAGGTTCTGAATTTGTTGAACTTTTTGTTGGTGCAGGTGCGGCAAGAGTCAGGGATTTATTTGAACAAGCCAAGAAGAAAGCTCCTTGTATTATTTTTATTGACGAATTAGATGCTATTGGTAAAAGCCGTTCAGGATCGATGGGAGTAGTTGGTGGTAATGATGAGAGAGAACAGACCTTAAATCAGCTTCTCACCGAAATGGATGGATTTGCATCTACTGATAAGCCAGTTATTGTCCTTGCTGCTACGAACCAACCAGAAGTTCTTGACGCTGCGCTTCTAAGACCAGGAAGATTTGACCGACAAGTTTTAGTTGATAGACCAGATTTATCAGGTAGAAAAACAATATTAGAGATCTATACAAAAAAAGTAAAACTTGCTGATTCAATAGATTTAGATTCTATAGCCCAAGCTACTAGTGGATTTGCTGGAGCTGATTTGGCTAACATGGTAAATGAGGCAGCTTTACTTGCAGCTAGAGCAAAAAGAAAAAGTGTAGAACAACAAGACTTAAGTGAAGCTATAGAGAGAGTTGTGGCTGGTTTGGAAAAGAAGAGTCGTGTTTTGCAAGATGATGAAAAGAAAGTTGTTGCATATCATGAGGTCGGTCACGCAATAGTTGGTCACCTCATGCCTGGAGGTTCAAAGGTTGCAAAGATTTCTATTGTACCCAGAGGTATGAGCGCTCTTGGTTATACCCTTCAATTACCCACTGAAGAAAGATTCTTAAATTCTAAAGAGGAATTAAAAGGACAAATTGCCACACTTCTAGGAGGAAGATCTGCAGAAGAGGTTGTTTTTGGAAAGATCACAACGGGCGCATCAAATGATTTACAAAGAGCAACTGATATTGCTGAACAAATGGTTGGAACATTTGGGATGAGTGATATACTTGGTCCCCTCGCTTATGATAAACAAGGTGGAGGCCAGTTTTTAGGAAATGGAAATAATCCTAGAAGATCTGTAAGTGATGCCACTGCTCAAGCAATAGATAAGGAAGTTAGGGACCTTGTGGATGATGCTCATGAGACAGCATTAAATATCTTGAGAAACAATTTACCTCTACTTGAATCAATTTCTCAAAAAATCTTGCAAGAAGAAGTTATTGAAGGAGAGGATCTCAAAACTCTTTTAGCAGAAAGTAAAATGCCTGCATAGTAGAATATTCATCTAACAAGAATTATTCATGCTAAAACCAAATAAGCTTGCTAATAATAATTTCCTATCAAGCTTGGATTTATCTACTGAAGAGGTTTTACATATTTTAGATCTAGCAAATAATTTTAAAAATAAAAAATTAAATATTGATCTTGACAATAAAGTTTTAGGATTAATTTTTGATAAGTCATCAACACGCACAAGAGTTAGTTTTCAAGTCGCGATGACTAGACTTGGGGGAACCACTATTGACCTCAATCCAACAACATCGCAAATAGGAAGAGGCGAGCCAATTAAAGATACTGCAAGAGTTTTAAGTAGATATTGTGATGTTATTGCAATTAGAACATTTGATCATCTAGATTTGGAAGAATACGCTAAGTGGTCTACAAAGCCAGTTATTAATGCTCTTACTGATTTAGAACATCCATGTCAGGCTTTAGCTGATTTTTTAACAATTAATGAGGAATTTCTTGATTTTAAAGATGTAGTTTTGACATTCATTGGAGACGGTAATAACGTCGCAAATTCTCTTATTTTATGTGGGGCGTTATTAGGAGTAGAAGTTAGGATTGCATGTCCTAAAGGTTATGAACCTAACTCTTTGGTGATCAATAAAGCATATGAAATATATAAAAATAAGAATTTGTTGAAAATCACTAATGATCCTATTACCGCAGTAAAGGGAGCAAATGTTTTATACACAGATGTTTGGTCATCTATGGGTGAAGAAAATCAAAAAGAAAAGAAAGATAAAGACTTTAATGAATTTAGGATAGATAGTGATTTAGTAACTAGGGCAAATAAAGATGCAATTATTCTTCATTGCCTTCCTGCTTATAGAAATAAAGAGATAACTGAAGCTGCGATGGAAAGTAAAAATAGTAGAATTTTTCAACAAGCTGAAAATAGACTACATGTACAACAAGGGTTATTAGCTTGCCTTCTTTCATAAAAAATAAATTCTTGCATATTGGGTTTTTTAGAGGTACAAATGTATTAGTCGTTAAATAATTAGTGGAAAATTTACCTGTGGATCTTACAGAAGCTCAAAACGAGCTTTATGGATGGATAAAAAATTATTTAAAAGATTTTCAACATAGCCCATCAATAAGGCAAATGATGCAGGCAATGGGTTTGAAATCTCCTGCTCCCATTCAAAGTCGTTTAAAACATTTGCAAGAAAAAGGCTATATTTCATGGCAGGAAGGAAAAGCAAGGACTCTTCAAATAGTAGATGAACTAACTGATGGAATTCCTGTTATGGGATCTGTAGCTGCTGGAGGATTAATAGAGACTTATAGTGATGTAAATGAGAATTTAGATATCTCGGATGTTTTAAAAAAGAAAGATGTTTTCGCTCTTACAGTAAATGGAGACTCAATGATTGATGCGTGTATTGCAAATGGAGATATGGTTTTGATGGAACCAATAAAGGATTCATATTCTTTAAAAAATGGAACTATTGTAAGTGCAATGGTTCCAGGACTTGGAACTACATTAAAATATTTCGTAAAAAAAGATAATAAAATCTTTTTAGAGGCAGCAAATCCAGCTTATGAGCCAATTGAATTAAATCTAGAGGAAGTTGTTTTTCAAGGAAAGCTACTTGCAGTTTGGAGAAAAATTTAAAAAATTTTACTTGCAATTTTGAAATTAGACTAGTACCTAACTTATAGTTTTTAAAACCATATTTAGTTATTATTCATCGTGTTATTATCTATTATTAAATCTATAAAGATTTGCCGTGATTTTTAGAGGAGAGAAAATTTTTTATTTTAAATCAATATTCTGGTTTGTTTTTTTTACGAATTTAAGTTTAAGTACATTTTTTGAGGCTATAGGGCAAGATGCAATTATTTGGGAAAAGTACAAAATTGAGAAATCAAGAAAAGATCCTATAGATACAAAACTAAAAAAACAGTCTTCTGATTTTGAGACTTTCGGGCAAGATGCAATTATTTGGGAAAAGTACAAAATTGAGAAATCGAAAGAAGATCCAATAGATACAAAACTAAAAAAACAGTCCTCTGATTTTGAGGCTATAGGGCAAGATGCAATTATTTGGGAAAAGTACAAACTTGAGAATTCACAAGAAGATTTTATAAATCCTGATGTTGCCAAGAAACCTGCAACTTGGAGGAATCGTATCTTACGATTTTCCTTTGAGGAGATTGATATGCCAGAGGAAGGTGAACAAATGGGTTTATATGGTTTAGGTGCTTATGAAAGATTTAATCCTTGGCTGTACGGTGGGATCACAGCTTATGGAGCAGCGACCGGACGCCGTGGTGGTTTCTTTACTGGTGGCTATACATTGGGCATGGAAGGCAAGTTAACCGATAAATGGAATATAGATGTTGGTGGATATGTAGGTGCTGGTGGCGGCGGTGCGGCTCCGGATGGAGGAGGGTTACATATTCGTCCCCATATAGGTATCAAGTACAACTTTAACTGGGGGTTACTTGGCCTGAATTATGCCTATGTAGATTTCCCCAACGGAGATATTTCTAGCGATGCAATCGCGCTTTCAATGGAGTTCCCTTTCAGTTCACTGATAGATAATTCAGATGATAATGGGATTGCTGCGACTGACTATTTTGGTACCGAATGGAGCAATTTAAGCCGTCACCGATCTCATTTGGCTGCTCGCGTTCGCTCCTACTCACCATACAGCGGCAGCAAAACCGTATCTGGAAAGTCGCTTGATAATCAATTGGGTCTCGTCGGCGTAGAGTATTCTTATTTTCTCAATGAAAACTGGTTTACCACCTTTGAAACTGCCGGTGCAGCATTTGGTGATGTAGGAGGTTACGCTGAACTTTTAGCTGGGCTAGGCTATCGCCTTCCCTTAACCAAAAACGATCGTATTGCCTTACTCCCCTCACTAACCATCGGCGGCGCCGGCGGCGGGGACGTTGGAACAGGGGGAGGATTTGTCGCTAGAGGAAATCTAGGCCTAGAATATCGACTTTCGAGTGATCTTAGCTTAATTATGGACAGCGGCTATCTAACCGCTCCAGATGGCAATTTTGACACCCAATATGTTGGATTGAATTTGGCATACGTAGAGGAAACTTTTGCACAGGATCAAAAAGGCGCTCCCCTAGAGGAAACTGAGCTTATAAAAACAACTAGATGGCGCTTTCGCCCAACGCACCAATGGTATTTTGATGCGCAACGTAAGGGAAATTCTTTACGAGATATGCAACTTTTGGGAGGTAAAATTGACTGGATGCTAAACGATTGGTGGTACCTTACAGGCCAAGGATTAAGCGCATATGGCGGCGGGGCAGGCGGCTATTCTGAAGGTCACTGGGGGTTAGGCGTTATTAGCCCGAGTTGGAAGAATTGGAACCTCTTTGGTGAAATGCTCATAGGTGCAGGAGGGGGCGGCGGCGTTGATAGCGGTAGCGCCTTATTGTACAAACCGAGTGTTGGTTTAAAGTACAAGTTAAATAATGACTTCAGCCTTCAAACTGGCATAGGAAAAGTGATTTCTAGAGAAGGGAATCTAGATGCTAATACCTTGGACGTTAGTCTGGTTTGGCGTTTTGGGACACCAAAATAAAGCTTCCATTATTTATTTATGGTTTTTATTATATTTAGTTCTTTCTGCCTTCTAAGGAAGCATATTAATAATGTATTATCTTAATAAATCATAAGATTATGGGGCCATAGCTCAGTTGGTAGAGCACCTGCATGGCATGCAGGGGGTCAGCGGTTCGAGTCCGCTTGGCTCCATTAGGATTTTCGCTAGTTATACCAATTAGTTTGGTCAGTAATCAACAATAATCAACAATAATACGTATCGAATAATAATGTATAAATATGGGTTCTCTGCCAGCTACTCTGCGAGCCGCAACCCTTGCAAATAGGTTTTTAGGGTTTGGAAAGAAATCAAAATAGAAAAATTTAATGAATTAAAGATGCTTTCTTTATTAAGTCGAGAAAATCAGAATGATTTAATCAACATTTCTGAAATTTAAAATTGAAAGATAGTAAAAAGAAGATTTTTTAGATGATGATTTTAATGAAATAGATGCAAGATTAAAAGCAGGTTGTTATGTCCATTGCGGTCAAAGAAAGATATAATTTTATATAAATTTTGCATTTGGATTAATGTTTTTTAAAATATCTTCTTTTATCTCATTATTGTAAGTACCCGCTTTCAAAATAATTAATGGGTTATTAATATCTTTCAATATTTTTGGAGATTTTACAAATAATTTTGAACCGTAAAGTCTTTTCCCTTGTTTTTCAGTATCATTATCTAGGATACATTCAATTTTATTAATATTTAATCCAAACTCTATAAGGTATTGAGAAAAAATATGTGCTCCAAACAGAAATACTCTATGAGAATTAATATTGATATCAGAATTTAACTTTTTAATTAAGTTTTGATGATATTTAATGTAACTCATAAAAATTGACTTATTTGTTTGATAATAATCTTGAGGCAAGTTAGATATTTTTAATTTCTTCGTTCTTATGCATTTATAGAATATGCTGTGATCCTCTTTAAAATATTTTTTATCTATTATTTCAAAACCACTAGAGGTTAAAAGGAAATCGATTAAAGGCTCAGTTATAAATATGGTGTGTTCGAAATTCAAGCAGTTAGTATATTTTCTTAACAACATCTCATGAAGATTTGGAAGAGAAAAAATAAGATAAGTTGATAATTTAGTTTTTGATAAATCCTTAAAAAATTGCAGAGGATCATATAAGTGTTCTAATAAATGAGAATGAACAATAGTATCTACTTCATCATCTATTTTAAATTTACTGTCGAAGAATCCTTTAATAAATTTCGCCTCACATCCAAAAACAGGATTTGGATTTGGTTCTATAATAGTCCAAGGAATTTTTGCTTTTGATAAACAATTCTTAGCGAGAATACCATGAGCCCCCCCAATCTCTAGTACATTTTTGGGATTATTTTCTAAGATATATTCTGAAAATTTCTGATGATGATCCATCCAAATAGATCCAATAGATCCAGAATTATGGCTTTGACCATATAGAATTTCTAATGGCACTAATTTACGTAGTTGAATTATCCCGCTTACTTTTGATATCTGCCAAGTTTGGTCAACTCTTATATCAGACTCGAAATTTGAATTAACACATCCCATAAATATTGGATAGTTTTTTAAAGTATGCAAATCTTCCATTTCGAAGTTGCCTGTAATAATATCCTTATCTCTAACAATTATTTCCATATTAGGTAAAAAAGATCTAAACAAACTATTTAAATTGTAAATTAAATTCCTAAAAACAAAAAATATTTTAAAAAAAAGAAGGAAAATTAAATATTTTCATTAATCAAGAAGAAATTCTATTATTCTTTTTTTTTATTAACTTATTTTTAATATTAAAATAATTTTTCGTTAACAAATTAGAAAAATTTACAAGTTAATGTTTTATCTAAAAAATTGCTAACTAAAAACTTTTGAGTAGAAACTTTTTAAATAAACCCTAAATTCACCAATTTTTCTTTTAATAAACATTTTTATTTTTGAAAGTATTGATTGTTTAAGATAATACCTAAGAGGTTTAACATCATTAATATCAATATAATAAAAAGGCTTAATATTTAAATAATTTAAATGCTCTAGAGAAGCAAAAGGACTTCTAATTGAATAGTTCAATATCTGATCATAAAGAGATGAAAATTTAATGGCTTGTTCATAAGAGGAGATAAATAAAAAATCATGAAGTGACTCATAGTTATCAAAAGCTCTTGGAATACAAATAAATTTGTTAATTAAATCAGGCGTCAAATCAATTTTCTTAGTAAAAAATAAATCATATCTAAGTTGAATAACAAAATCATAATTAACATCAAATTTTTCTTTGTATTCTTTCATTAATCCGATAGATTTTTTTACACTTAGCCATCTACTATGAGTTTGCAAAATTAGTCTTTTTAACTTCTCAATACCACCTTGTTTTGAATACTTGTCAAAAATAGCCTTATAAGATTTATGATTCTGAATTTTATAATCTTTTAATGAGATATTTGAAAAATCTAATTGTTGTTCTACAAAAATAGATTTAGGTTTATATGTATTAATTATTTTTTCTTTCATATTAACGGACCAAGAATGTGCAAAAAAGTCAATATCTAAATCCTTAAAAATCATTTTCTTATAATTTTTATAAGATTTATTTAAATTTAATTCCCTACCCTCTCCGTTACTACCTTTAGAACCCCCTGTCAAACCAAAAAGGCATACTGCAATTTTCATAATTAGATATCACTTAAGTTAATTTTTAATAATATAACATCAATAAAAAATGCCATAAATCATAAAGTTATTTTATTTTAAGGTTTTTTGTCTTATGAAAGACATACAGGCTGTTGGGGTTCGAGACCGCTTAGTTCCATTTTATTATTGAAGAATATTTCTTTTATAAAAATCTCCAAATTTTATTATTTTGGGATCTTTTTAGATATGATTCAGACTTACCTCTAAGGATAAATTTTTTTTAAAGATCAAATATTACAATTTCAAGACTACTAATTTACTTTTTTAAAAAGCATAGAATAGTGCATTTATAGTTTTATTAAGAATGAATATTTCAGGTGAGCAATCCTTTAACTTTAAAACTTAAGAAAAAATACTATAGATATAAATTCAAATTAAATATTGCCAAAAATATCATTATTGAACAACCTTTTAACAAAGGGATTAATTTAGGCGCTGGAAAGAATTGGAAGCAACTTAATTGGATAGGTATAGATAAATTAGATGGTAATTATTTAGATGACAAAAGTATATTACCTTTTAAGGATAAAAGTATTAAGTATGTTTATAGTTCTCATTTTTTTGAACATATTAATGATGAATGTGCAATAAATTTATTTCGTGAGATTAAGCGTGTTCTTATGGATAATGGCCTTTTAAGAATAATAGTTCCAAATTTTGAATTACTTCATCAAAATCTAATAAATAATGATTCCACTCTAATGGAGTTAAGTGGATTTAAAGGAAGAACTGAGTGGCAGAAATTTGGTATAGAAAATAATAACACTAATAAAATCCTTCACTGGTTCGCAAGTTATTCAAATTACCAAGAAGAAAATATATTTGAGAACTGTCCAGAAGACTTATATAGAGGTCCACCAAAATTAAAAAAAGAGGAAGTACTTTCAGCAGCAAAAAATTTGACAACCCTGGAATTTGGTGAATGGGCAATTTCTAAAATTAAAAAAAAATATATTAAAAATGGTGGTCATATAAATACTTGGACAACAAAAAAATTTATTGATCTCTTATTAGATGTTGGTATAAAATCTAAACAAAAAAACTATGGCGATTCAGAATCCAAAGTTCTTGGCTTATTTGATTATTTAAATGATAGGAGTCAAATTTCTTTATGTCATGAGGGATGTGTTGATTGAATAAATAATTAATTTAATTAAAATATTTTTCAAAATAAAGTATAAAAATCACCCTCTAAAGATTAAAAATTAGGATATCATCTTTTCTATGAATTCTATTTTCATTTTTGGAATAATCATTGACCAGCCCTGCGAGCAAAATCCCGAAAATACTTTTAAAATCTTATTAGCGTTTAGTTGTTGATCTGCATTTTATGAAGCGGTTCAGTATTTCGAGTCCACTTGCCTTTATTAGGCTTTCAAATTTTAGAGCATAAATTACAAGAATCAGTGCAAAATCTTGTGAGCTATTAGTTTGCTATGCATTAATGCTTATCTTCTATTTCAAGTTGTTTATATTTTTATATAGCATGCTTTTACCTAAAGAAAAAAGAAGTTCACTATATGGATAATGATGAAGACCTGCTATGTTTAGATAAATTAGAGAAGTTAATAAATAAACTTTTCTTGAACTGTAAGTATTATTATTTAACCAATTATTAAAATAGTTTTCACATTGAACTAGATTAAATGTTCTGTTTAAGTCAAAATTTATATCATCATTAATCCAATTTATTGAGTATAGATTTTTCTCAATTATTTTGTGGTTAACTATCAAACCATGCATTAATTTAGCAAAATCATAATATCGATCACCACATTTAATATTAGATGCAAAATCCTGTCTCCAATCAAGGAAAATAAATTTTTTGCTTTTATCATCATATAAAATATTTTCAAGATGAAAGTCACCATGAAAATCAGATGGGATTCCTTCTGATAAATGATTCCAATCTAGCTCAAGGATAAGATCTTTAACTTTTGGAATCTTTTCTCCATTAATATATGTAATTGTATCTTTGTGATTAAATTTTTTAAAAAACAAATCTATTCTTTTTTCCGTTTTAACTTTATAAAAGTCTAGGCACTTATTCTTGAAATTATTAAATTCGTCTTTGGATAGTTTTATATCTTTCCAAAAAATGGAAGATTCTTTAAGTAAATTTATAAATTTTGGGATATTAACTTTATTAGAGAGAACTTCCCCATCTGCTTTTTTATATGCGTACATATTCTCAGAAACATCAGTAATATGTGGAATGAAATCTTTAATTATTTTAGACCTTTTAACTCTATTTTTAATAAATTCCTTATCATCAGAAAATTTTATAACTTTATCATTTACGAACCAGATACATTCATTCTCTTTTTCTAAAATTGTAGGACTTTCCCTAAGTTGAAAATATATTTTTGCCTTCTTAAGTGAATCCAAGTTACCTGTATCGTGCCAAGTAAATGGTATGGATTTAATGGGTGTTGTTTTTATCAAATTTTTAAGTGCGTATGACTCCCCTATTCTTATAGCTTCTTCTTTACCTTTAATCATTTGATCCCAAAATTCTTTTGGTTTATTTATTCCAGCAAGTCCAATATATGGAAAACAATCTTTATCTGTAACTTCCTTTTCACAAATATCAAATACTAATTTATCTTTAACTTTTAATGACCTGTATTGTTTATCATTTTCTAGATTTGAATAACCCATCCAATTACAATTAGGAGATGGAATATTTTCCTCAACTAATGTATCGCATGACATAAATATAAAAGGCTCATTTAAATAATTCCTACATTGAATTATTGAATAACCCAGACCGCTTCCATCGCCTTTATAGTTATCAACATCTACAAAAATAAATTTTCTACTGGGATAAGAAATTTGTAAAAATTGTTTTACAAGTTTACCTTTATAACCAAGTGCTATAACAAATACTGTATCTTCTGAAAACTTTTCAATTTGCCAAGATAAAATTGGTTTAAGATTTATGCTTATTAAGGATTTGTTTAAGTATTTAGTATATTTGTCTAGTCTTGAGCCTAAACCAGCAGTAGGGATTAGTACTTTATATTTCATATTATTTAAATTCTATTGTAATCATCTAAAATCCTAACGACGTCATCCATTTCTGGAGTACTTGCCTCTAGATAAACACTATCCTCAACACCTTCCATTCTATGAATTTGTCCTGGATTTAATGTGATTGATTCACCCTTTAGATAAATTTCAGAATCCAATTCATTTTCATTTTCACCTTTATAAATTCTAAGCTTTCCACTTAAGATATATATGGTTTCTTTTTTATAATTATGATATTGCAAGCTGCATTTTTTACCCGCATACATAGTTAATTTTTTCAGCATATATTTGTCATTGATTTCTAATACTTCTTCCTTGCCCCATGGCTTATTTATAATTTTCATATTTTTTTTTTAACTATATTAATAGTACTTCTCTGGTGTCTAGTTGATTTTAAAATTTAAAATTTTATTATAATTTTATTAAAATTAAATCTTATAATGTTCTAATTCTGGATGAAATTCGAAAAATTTATCATAGAAGTTTTTTACGTATTGATTCATATCCCATCTGCTATTAAATCCATACTTTCTTTTGATCCATTTCTTACCTTCTTCTAAATACAACTTTCTATTCTCAAAAAAATCCTCTGTACGTATAAGATCTGATTTTTCAATTAAATAAGTTTCATTCTCTTCAGCAAAAACTTTTTTTGTAATTGCTGCTGCCCAATTGTTGACATATGCCTTAGCAATAATTTCACTTTCTGTAAAATATCCCCTAAAATTACTCCCATCAAATAAAAAATTTAAGTGATTAGGATTTTCTTTTTCAATTATCATTTCAATAAATTTTCTTCTTAAAAGTAAAGCATTATTATGGATAAACCAAAAATATTTGGTTTGACAAGAGTTTAATAAACTAATTTCGCCCCAATTTTTAGAGGCAGGAGATAATATCCCAACCATTGGATGTTCTTCTAGAACATTTAATAAAGTTTTTATAGTTTCTAATGGATAGAGCTCTGTGTCATTTGTTAGTAAAAAGAAAGCTTCATATTTGTCCCAATTTTTCTCTTTAAATAGTTCAAGTAGTGCATAATTCATTCCCCGACCATATCGTAAACCATTCTTAATAGCTTCATTATTATTAATGTACCATGTACAATATTTAGATAATTTATCTTTATCAGAACCAGCTTCGATTACATAAGTGTCATTATAATTAGCATCATATTTCTTTAAATGCTCATAAAGTGCATTAGTGGGATCAGGAAGATTCCTATTAAGAATTATCGTACAAATTCTTTTCATTTTATAGTACCATTCTAAAGTTTTTTAAGTATCTATAAATAGACTTTTTAATCGCTTCTTTTAAATTAAGATCCAGATTTATACCCTTTGTGTCTAGGATATTATCGGCTTTATTTTTTATTTCAATGAATTCTGGCGTTGAGAAATTATAATGACCAGCTATTATCGCTTTTTCTCTATCAGTTGTTTTACTTCCTTTGATTATCCATTTATCCCATTTTCTAGAATCATAAGAAAGCCTCAAGAATTGACTAGCGATATTTTTAAGGCCATTATTTTCTAAAGTTTTTAAAAAGGCTTTAGTTTCTGTAACCCCAAATTCAGGAGCTACATTCGCAGAGTGAATTCCTAGTCTTGGATGCCAAGATAAAACTTCATCAGAAAGATAGTCGGCATTATGTTCTTTCATATAAATCTGATATTTCTTACATATATTAATCATTTGAGGGATCTGAATTTCTGGGGGAATTTCTTTTTTAACCCTAAAAGGACTGTCCAAAGATCCAATATTTCTTAATTCTTTCACTTTTGTTCCTGTTTGGATAACGACAAATGTAGGTTTTGGGTATTTATTCTTTTCACAAAACTCATAAATTTTAGATAAGGTAAAGTGCAACTCTTCCTGACTGTTTGTGCTTCCAGTTTGTTCTTCAGTGCCTATTTCATAAATTATTTCCTTACCCTGTTTTTTTGCATAGTTACAACAAAAATCATATAGTTCAAATAACCTCTCTAAGCCTTCCTCAACACTTATAGGTCCATGTATATCAATACTTGGATCTAAATGTAAAATTTGAAAACCAGCATCAATATCAACTTTATATGATTTTTTTGCGGATTCCATAGCCTCACGAAGTCCAAATCTCTCTTTTCTTTCAAGATCACTCTGCCAAGGGCCACCATGGTCTCTTGCAAGATAAGTTAATCCAAGTTTATCCTTATTAAATACATATTTTGAAAATTCTTCTGTAGACCAATTATTCACATAACCCCCCCCAAAATCTTCTGAATCTATTTGTCTCCTAGAGGCTATTAAAATTAAGGGAATTTTTTCATGATTGCTTATTTCAATAACTGAATCAACACAATTCAATGACATTGGTCCAACTCCTAAAAGAGTAGAACATTTCTTCATATAGCTAATAAGCATTTCCTTGATCATATTGCCCATTCACCTGAAAACTTAACTTTATTATGGGGAAAATTTTTTGGGTTATAAGGCTTAAAAAACTTTTCTAGAATATGAAGGCATGCTTCAGCCACAGACCTGTCCCCACCTGATCTTTTAGTTACAAAATTGGCACTTTTTTTTGTAAAAGGATCACCATTTGAGGGTGCGATACTATATCTAACCTCTCTCATAACATAATGATCAAAAATACCGTCTCCCATATAAATAACATCATTGCAATTATAGTTATCTTTAATCCAATCAATTCTTTTAACAGTGCTTACAAGGTCAAGTTTAAATTTCATATCTTCTACTATTCTTTTTTGGGAGATTTTAAATCCTTTTTTATCGCCTGTTATAAATCTAATATCAATGTAAGGTTTTAAAAGTGTAAGAGCATCATGGTCGTCAGGTCCAAAAACTTTTAATAATTTACCTTCCTCTGAGTAAAAAAAATCTCCAGATGTCATAACTCCATCTACATCAAGAAGAAATATTTTTGGTTTATTATTCAAATTAATTAAAAATCTAAGATTTAAATTTATCTTATCATTTGTCGTTAACTGTTTTTATTTTACAAAAAAACCAGTTGAATTAATTTGTATCAATTAAAACAAATTTTTCAATTTTCAAATTATTTATCAAAAAGCTATGGCTGAATATTAATAAAATATTTATTTTTTCGTTAACTTAATCAACATAATTTTGTATTTTGATAAGTGTTTTATAAATAAATGTCAACTTAAGTAGTTTTCAAAGAAGAGTTTAAGAAATCAATAATATCTTAACTTTAGTATGAATAAATTTTTTTTGTATATTTGGAATGATATATATAAATAAATAAATATTTGATTCAAAATGAAAATAAGCTTAATAGCAGAAATTGGCATAAATCATGATGGAGATTACGAAAAAGCAGTTTTTTTAATTAAAAATGCCGCTAGATCAGGAGCATCTTCAATTAAGTTTCAATACAGAAATTTACAAAGATGTTATTCCAATTCTTCAAGAGAAGAGATAGGTGACCAAATGATTAAATCAGAAATAATTAGAAATTATTTAACTCCAGATAAAATATTAAAACTTCTTCACTTTGCTAGAAAAATAGATTTAAAAGTTGGTATTAGTTTTTTTAATCTAGAAGATATAAATGATTTTAAAGAAATCAAGGAATTTGATTTTTTCAAGATTCCATCTGTAGAACTTTTAAATTTCAAATTAATTAAGAAATTGCTATCATTTGGCAAAGAATTATTAATATCTACTGGGTGTAATTCAGAGAGTGAAATTATAAGTTGCATTGATAGGTTTAAAGAATATAAAAATTGGAGGATGCTCCATTGCGTATCAAACTATCCTCTGAATTTAGTAAATAGTAAACTCGGCTATATAAAAAGATTAAAAGAATTGTCACAAAGAGGAGTTGGATATTCTAGTCATGATGAGAATTGGGAAAATTGTCTTATTGCTGCTACACTTGGTGCAGAAATTATTGAAAGACATATAACTTACGATAAATCTTCGTTTGGTTTAGATCATACAACCAGTTCAGATGTATACGAATTCACTAAATTAAATAAATTTCTTCAATCATTACCAATAATATTGAAGGGGAATAATCCAAGGACATTAAATCAAGGTGAATTACTAAATAAACAAAATTTAGGGAGATCTTTATATGCAAAAAAAGATATCGAAATAGGGTCATATTTAAAACAAGAAGATTTAGAAGAATTAAGTCCCCAAACTGGTATAACAGTTAGGGAATTTTTTAAATATGAAGATCAAAAAGTGCTTAGATCTATTAAAAAAGGAGAAGTTATTGAAAAAAGCCATTTTGATAATCCATATTTTTTATCAAAAGAATTAAAATACAAAGCAAATAAAACAAAATTATCACTGCCTGTGAGGCTTCATGATTTTATCAATATAAATGATCAATTTAATTTAGAAAACTACGAATTTCACTTATCTTATAAAGAAGTTTTAACGGGAAATTTGTGTGCGAATAATTATCCTAATGATAAAAAATACAGTATACACTTACCAGACTATATCGATTCTTCCAACATAATTGATCCTTTTTCAAATAAAGAATATATCTCAGGTAAGAGTAATGAAATTCTGGAAAAGGTTATTAAATTTGCGAATGATTTGCAAGAAAGAACTAACGCTTTAGTACCCATAATTGGTAGTTTTAGTAAATGCGAAACTTCCAAAGAAATATTTTATGAAAATCATAAAAATCTTATTGAAAAACATGAAAACCTTGATTGCAAATTATTACCTCAATGGCTCCCTCCAATTGCTTGGTATTTTGGCGGTTCAGTATCTTTAAATGTCTTTAATAATAAGGATGATATTGAACTCTTAAAACAATTTTCAATTAACATTTGTTTGGATATATGCCACTTTGGAATGGGTTTTGCTGCTAACAACTTGACTAAGGAATCATTTGAAGATCTTTTTACATTAGCAGGACATATACACCTAGCAGATTCAATTGGCATAGATGGAGAAGGAATCCAAATTGGTAAAGGGGATGAGGAAAATAAATATTTCTTAAAAAAATCATTAAACTCCGAACTGACTAAAGTAATAGAAGTTTGGCAAGGCCATCTAAATTCCTACAGGGGTTTTCATGATGCAATAAAATATTCATTAAATATGGCTAATAATGAATAAAACGATTTTTATTACTGGTGTAAATGGACAAGATGGATCCTTACTTGCGGATTTTTTTGTTAAGAGTGGAGATAATGTAATTGGCACATTTAGAAGAGGAACTCAACCAAAATTTTGGCGACTTGAAGAATTAAATATCGTAAATAAAATCAAATGTATAGGATTAGATCTAGGGGATTCACTCTCACTTTTAAAAGAACTTGATGATTGCAATCCTGATCAGATTTATCATTTAGCTGGAGATAGCTTTGTAGCTGACTCTTATAAAAATCCTAAATCTTCCTTAGAAAATAGCGTAGAACATACAATAAATTTACTAGAAGCCATGAGATATCGAAAATCTAAATCCTGGTGTTTTATACCTTCAAGTTCCGAAATTTTTGCAGGAAATAAAAAAGATTTGTTAACTGAAGATGATTACCCTATATCTATGAGTCCCTATGGTTTATCTAAGTTAGTAAATTTACAGATTTCTGAAATGTACAGAAAAATTTACAATTTAAGAATAGCTTCAGGAATTTTATTTAATCATGAGAGTGCCCTAAGATCAAGAAGTTTTGTAACAAGAAAAATCACATACAATCTTGCAAAAATAAAAATTAGTTCAGGCCCCCCCATGTTATTAGGTAATTTAAATACATCCAGGGATTGGAGTAGTGCAGAAGATTTTGTAAAAGGCATGGCAGAACTAGGAGAGAAAAATAAAGTCGGTTCATTTATTTTTTCTTCAAATAAATTAACAACCTTAAGAGAATTTATTGGACTTGCATGCGAGGCTGCAGACTTTGATGTTTTTTTTGAAGGAAATGGATTACAAGAAAAAGTTATACATAAGCAGACTGGGAATATATTGTGTAAGGTATCAGAAAATTATTTTAGGATTTCAGATACAAAAGGAAAGATTGGTTCTAACAAAAAATTAAAATCTGAAATCAACTGGGAGCCTAGATATAAAATTAAAGAGTTAGTAAGTAAGATGGTAAAAACTGATATTGAGAGAAGATTAAATGAAAACTAACTTATTAAGTGATTTGAAAGAATCTTTAGATGGTCCTATTTTTACTATTTTTACTCCATACAAAGAAGATTTTTCAATAGATTATTTTTCAATTGAAAAATACATAAATTTTTTATTTGAAGGAGGAGCAAAAGTTTTTTATGTAATGGCTTATAATTCTAGATATTCACAACTGAGTAACAAAGAGATTATTGATCTTAATAATTTTTGCATTAAATGTGTTAAAAAATTAGATAAAAAAAACATCATAATAGTTGCAGATCCAATTCATTGCTCTACTCAAGAATCAATAAAATTTTCTTTATCTGCTAAAGAAAATGGAGGTGACGCAATTTCCTTAATAATGAGAGAAAAATATTTCTCAGATGACCAAGTACTTGAACATTTCTATTTAATTGGAGAACATACTAATTTTCCTATAATTATCCATGAAATGCCGTTCTTATCTGGTTATGATGGTAAACAGATTAATTGGCCAAAGAGTTTAATTTTACGCCTAGAAGAATTAAATAATATCTTAGCTATTAAAGAAGATGCAAAAAATATAGAAATATCTAAGTTAGTTCTTAGTTGTGAACCAAATATAAGAACAATATTTGCAGGAACAAAGAAAACTTTTTTACCTCTAAAAAAATATGGTTTAAAAAGTTATTTAAATGGAATTTCAATAATTAATCCTCGCATTGGAATTAAATTTTGGGAATTCTGGAAAGATAATGATTTCAGTGGAATGAACTGGATAATAGAAAATCTAGAAAATCCTTTTTTTGAAGGTCCAGTGTCTAAGTTTGGATGGCATAGATGTAATAAGGCCATTCTTCAAGCATCCGGACATATGCATAGAAGAGATCGCATGCCAATGCCCACTTTAAAAAGAGAAGAATTTAAAGAAATAGAACTTATCTATGAAACAATTAAAAACAATATTGACGATTTATTTTCTTAAAATGTAATTTATTTATATATTAGTTTTTAAAAATTGTTTTGCAAAAAATAGCATTTATACCTGCAAGGTCAGGTTCAAAAAGATTTCCCGATAAAAACATAGCTAAACTAAACGGTAAACCCTTAATAGTATGGGCTGTAGAAGAATTTTTAGCTACTAATTGCTTCGATAAAATAATTTTTTCTTCTGACTCAGAAAACTACTTTAAAGTACTTAAGGATTTTATAAATTCTGATTTACTTGTTTTCCATAAAAGAAGTGAAAAAGAAGCTGGAGATAAAATAAAAATATTTGATTATGTAAAAGATAATATATATAATTGGTGTTCTAATGATGATTTATTTGTTTTAGGATTGCCAACTTGCCCCTTTAGAAAAGCAATTCACATTAAAGAATGTATAAATTTATCTCTTAAAGCAAATAAATCAGTTTTCTCTTCTTGCGAGTACGACTTTCATGTTCAATTTGCTTTTTCCCCAAGATTTCAAAAAGATCAAATCATCGGCTGGGATTCCCCCTTTTCTAATTCGCCATTATTAACGGGTAATACTAGGAGTCAAGATCAAACCTCATATTTACACCCAAATGGTGCGATTTATGTTATTAAACCTAATCTAATTAAAGAAGAAACTAAAACTTTTTACGAAAATTCTTTACCTTATATTATGACAAGAAGTGAATCAATAGATATAGATGCAAAAGAAGATTTAGAGATAGCTGAAATTTATTCAAAAAAATACGAATAAATTTAAAAAAATTATGCTGAAATCTACCAAAAAGTTTTTAAAAGAATTTTAAGCTCTTAGCCTCAAAAAATTAAAATTAAAAATAGCTTTAAATATATTTTTTATTTACTTATCACATAATTCTGTGATTATTGCAATTTAAAAATTCCAAATATACATTATAATGAATCAGTTTTTAAATTTAGGAAATTGGAATTTCATCTCCATGGATTAAGTTTTGAGGAAATTTCATACCAACTTCTTATTGATGGATATTCAGTTATCAAGCCAGATTTCTCTAGGAATCTCTTAAATTTTCTTCCAGATCTTAAATCAAATACAGAGGAATTCATTTCGTCTTCAACTAAATATAATGATGATGAGTATGAGGGGGGGTTATATAAGATAATAACAAAAAAAAATTTAACCAATCCAAATTATAAGGTATTTAGAATTTACAATGAATTTTGTCTGAGTTTCATGAAAGCATTAAATATAAATAACCATGAATTCAATTCAATGTATCAAACAATAGATACAAAAAAAACTAAACATATTGCTCAAAAACCTCATTTTGACAGGCTACCAGCGCTTAAATTTATGCTTTATTTGAATAATTTAAATTCTGATAATGGTGCATTTAAATTATCTAAAGGAAGCCATCATTGGGTTAAAAAAAAATTACCTAATAATCGGCCAAAATTTGAATCAAAAGAATATTTAGAATACAGCAGGAATTTACCCAAATATATATTAAATGGTCTTAATCCCATTGAAGGAGATGCTGGAACCATAATTATTTTCTATACAGACTGCGTTCATCATCAAGGGTTAGTTAATAAAGGTAATTGTCAAATATTAAGGTCGCATTATTGGAAAAAAACTACTTTCTACGATAAATTAAAAAGAAAAATAATCTAAGTTATTTTTAAATTATTAAATGTCTAAAAAAAATTTTCAATACATTAAAAGATTTTGGAAATTTTTTAGTAAAAGAAGAAAAAAACAATTCTTTTTTGCTATTTTTTTAATGTTTTCTAGTTCCCTAGCAGACCTGATCTCTTTGAGTACTGCACTTCCATTTTTCTACATTACCATTTCAAATAAAGAAGGATTGAGAGATAATCAAGTATTAAGATTCATATATGATTTTTTTAATCTAAACAATTCTAATCAATTAGTTATTCTAACTTCCTTTTTTTTTGCATCAACTGTAATTTTATCGTTATTTATCAAGATCCTAAATATTAAATATAGTCAAAAACTATCTGCTTATCTAGTTAACGATTTAAGTAGTAAAGCATATTTTAATGTCCTTTCACAATCATATGAATTCCATATAAGAACAAACAGCAGTGATTTAATTGCCAGAATTGTAAACTTTTCTGATAAGACAGGAATAGTTTTTAATCAAACACTATATTTTTTAAGTTCAATAGTGACTTCCATTGGACTTTTTAGCGCCTTTTTGATAGTAAATTGGAAGATTGCATTTTTTTCAATATCTTTTATATGTTTTATTTATTTTTTTCTAATTTATTTCTTAAAAGGAAGAGTTAGCAAAATAAGTAAATTAGTCTCTGAAATTACAACTTATACTTTTAAAAATATCCAAGAAGGAATTGGATCAATAAGAGAAGTTATCTTAGGAGATTTACAAAACGTATATGTAGATGCCTATAGAAAACCTAATTTAAATTTAAGGTATAGCAGAAATAGACTTGAATTCTGGAAAATAATACCAAAGTTTGGAATAGAGGCTTTTCTTCTATTAGGTGTAACTATTTTTACTCTTATTTTTTCTCTTTATATTCAAAATCCCAATCCGAATCTTATTATTCCAGTACTAGGCTTTATAGCTTTAGGATTTCAAAGATTACTGCCTAATTTACAACAAATTTATTTTTCATGGCTCACAATTACTGGAGATAAAGAAGTGGTTAATAGATTTCTCGACTTGGTAGAGCTTGAACCAAATGTGATAAATAAAAAATATAAAAAAAACATTTTTAATAAAAGTGCTGATATAAATATTGAAAATTTATATTTTAGGTATTTAAATTCCGAAAAAGAAGTCATAAGGAATCTAAAATTACAAATTAAATCTAAGGAAAAAGTCGCTTTTATAGGGAAAAGTGGCTGTGGTAAAAGTACATTACTTGATTTAATTATGGGTTTACTTAAACCTTCTATTGGTAGAATTTTAGTAAATGGTATAGATATTAATAAAAGAAATATGATTAATCAATGGAGATCATCTATTGCCCATGTTCCTCAAAATATTTTCTTAACTGACACTTCAATAATTGAAAATATTGCATTGGGAATTACAAAATCGGAAATTGACTACGACAAGGTAAAGAGAGTCTGTGAAACAGCACAAATACAAGAATTCATTGAATCTACAGAATTTGGATACGAAACTATTATAGGTGAAAGAGGTATAAGCTTAAGTGGAGGCCAGCGGCAAAGAATAGGCATAGCGAGAGCTTTATACAAAGCGTCATCGATACTAATATTGGATGAGGCGACAAGTGCTCTAGATAATTTAACTGAGAAAAAGGTAATAGAAGCAATCTTTTCTACAAGTAAAGATTTAACTGTAATTCTTGTAGCGCATAGACTTTCCACAGTAAAATATTGTGATAAAGTTATCCGAATATCAGAAGGTAAAATTGAAGAATCCTATAAACCATAAAATATTTTTTTGATATTTGATAATTAATAATTTTTAAATGGATAAGAATTTAAAAAAATTTGAAAAATTAGAAAATACTTTAATACTTGATTCAGAAAAATTTTTCTTATGTTTTTGGTGGGAGGGAATTAGATATAGAGTTTTCGAAGAAATTAGAAATCAAAAAAATAATGAAATTAAAAAAGATAATATAAAACAAAGAAGAATAACTAGTTTTTTTAAAAAATGTATTAGGACCATCAGATTAATTTTATTAATAAAAGAAAAGTTTCCTTTTTTTTCAAAAAGAAAAAATATTTTTATCTTTTCTAATAATAGAAGAACTAGATTTCAAAATTATTATATTGATATTTATGCTGATCCTTTTATAGAAATTTTGCCTGAAAATTATGACTATTCTTTTTTTGAGGGCACATTTAATGGATATCATGGATTACCCCCCAAAAAATATAATATTTTCTATTTAGACTATTTTATTATTTTTTCCAAGATTATTGGAAAAATTATAAGACCATTTATTTTTTTAAATAAAAATAAATTAATTTTCAAATTAAAAAACGAACTAAAAAAATCATTTGGCAAAGACTACTCTATTTTGCAAAAAATAAAAATTCATATTGTTAATTGGCACTTACTATATTTCTTATATTACTTACTTCTATATTTTAAAAAACCTCTCCAAATTTTTGTGGTGGATAGCCAAGCCTTTCAACCATTAGTATTTGCAGCTAAGAAATTAAAAATTCCTGTACTTGAATTACAACATGGTAGTCCATTTAGAGGAAAACTTAATTATGACTACTCGAGTGGTGTAAGGCATTCTTCCTTTCCTGACTGGTTTTTATGTTTTAGTAAGTTTTGGAAAAATGATTTAGAAAAATTATTACCTATAAAATCTGAAAAAATTTTATGCTTTGGTTTTCCTTATATAAATTCTATATATGTAAAAAAGTTAAATAAAAAATCAGAGTTTCATGAATTAAAGAATAAGAAAGTAATTCTAATTTTATCTCAACCGACCGTAGCGAACGAACTTATAGATTTTACAATTAAATTAAGAGAGAATATTGATAAAGACATAAAAATCATATTTAAACCTCATCCATTTGAATATAAAAGTAAAGAAAACATTTTACATAAATTGAGCTTAAAATCGATCATAATTCCGAAAGAGACAACAAGTCTTTCAGAAATCTTTGCAATCTCTAACTGCCAATTAGGGGTGTATTCAACGGCTATATATGAAGGCTTAAATTTTGGTTTAAAAACATATATTTTAAATATTGCTAGATCAGAATATATGTCAAAAATAATTGAATTAGGATATGCAAAATTAGTTTCTGATCCTAGAGATATTATTAATGATTTTTTAATGAATCCAAAATCAGATTCCAATAAACCAGATTTTTTTTCAACAATAGAGGGTAACGAAATGATTTCATATGTATTGTCAAAAATAAATAATTAATGCCTAATTTTTTCCAGATTATATACAAAAATTAATCGACATAAATTAAAAATTTTTTAATATATTATTAACCTTGATTTAAATAGTTTTTAACCAAAAATATTTAATTTTGATTTAAATCCCAAGAAATAACATTGTTTAAATTTATTTATCTACTTCTTTTAAAAAGGTTAAGATTAAACTAAATAAACAAGATTTTGAAAATTGAATGAGATTAATCACCAAACTCAAATATCTAATGTACTAGTAATTGGTTGTGGGGGAGCTGGTTTAAGAGCTGCTATAGAGGTTAAGAAAAATGGCCTTGATGTTTGTATCCTTGGTAAAAGACCTAAGACAGATGCACATACCGTTTTAGCAGCAGGAGGAATTAATGCTGCTTTGGGGAATTTAGATAAAGATGATTCATGGCAACATCATTTTACAGATACATACTTAGAAGGTTATGGAATTGGAGACCCCTCAAAAATTGAGATAATGGCTAAAGAAGCTCCAAATGTTGTAAAGGAAATTGATTCTTGGGGTGCAAACTTGGCAAAATTAAAAGACGGTAACCTAGATCAAAGATTTTTCGGTGCTCACAAATATCGAAGGACTTGTTACTCTGGAGACTTTACAGGATTATCAATATTAAAAACACTCCTAAGGAAAGCTGATGATTTAAAAATTCCTATTTATGATAATCAATATGTCACAGAACTATTAATAAAAGAAAGTATTTGCTTTGGTGCGATGTCATTTAATATTTCTACATCTGAAAGAACAGTAAACTTGGCTGATGCAGTTATTTTATGTACTGGAGGTCACACTAGAATATGGAAAAAAAGTTCATCCCGAAAAAACGAAAATACAGGAGATGGATATTATTTAGCCTTAAAAGCTGGATGCGAATTAATAGATATGGAAATGGTACAGTTTCATCCCTCGGGAATGGTTCTACCAGAAGAAATTGAAGGGACATTGGTAACTGAGGCAGTTAGAGGCGAAGGTGGGAAACTATTAAATAATAAAGGAGAAAGATTTATGAAAAATTATGATATCTCAAGGATGGAATTATCAACGAGGGATAAAGTAGCAGTTGCTAACTACAAGGAAATTATAGAAGGAAGAGGAACAAAAAATGGAGGCGTTTTTCTTGATATAAGCCATAAAAGTAAAGAATTTATTATTGAGAAAATACCAACTATTTATAGACAATTTCTTGAAACTCAAATGCTTGATATCTCAAAATATCCAATGGAAGTTGCCCCAACTGCTCATTATTCTATGGGAGGTATAAAAGTTAATCCTTATAATCTTGCTACTTCAGTAGAAGGTTTATATGCTGCAGGAGAAGTTGCAGGAGGTCTTCATGGGGCAAACCGCTTAGGTGGTAATTCTCTTGCCGAAATTCTTATTTTTGGCAAACGAGCTGGTTTTGCAGCTGTAGAATACTCTAGGAAATTAAATCAACAAGTCAGATCAGGAAAAGCTATTTTAATCGCACATCAAAATATCAATAAATATATAAAAAGAGGTAAAGAATTAGTTAGACCACTTCAGCATGAATTACGCCTAATAATGTGGAAGAATTGTGGCGTTATAAAGAACCAAGAATTACTCTCAGAGGGTTTAGAAAAAATTAAACTTCTTAAAAGTAAAATCAATGATACCGATGTAAGGATTGATATACATAATTGCGAAGATTTAACTTTAATTTTTGATCTTCAATCTTCTTTAAAAAGCGCTGAAGCAACCATAATTTCTGCTATGCAAAGAAATGAAAGTAGAGGAGCTCATCAAAGGAGTGATTTTCCACAAACTGATCCCAATTTTGAATTAAATTGTATAGTTAGAATGTCTAATAATGAAGATGAACTAATTATTTCGAAAGTCCCCAAAAAGAAGTTAAGAAAAAACCTCCAAAAAATTGTACAAAAAACAACTAAAATTGAGGATTTTAAAAATAAATTACTTGAATGAATTTATCTGCTATAAATAAACTTTTTTAGAAAAATATAATTCTTAGTTCATATTCATAATTAAATTTAAAAAATTTCTAAAACTTCTCGTATTCTTTTCTATTCATTAGCATGTATGGACTATTGCCAATATTACTTAGATATCTTGTTAAACCATAAATTGAAGCTAGAGCAATTTTTTTTCTTGATCTCCTGCAAGACAGAGGATAACCAAAATTCCTTGCATTTTTTTTCTTAATAGATAACTTTTTTTTATAATTTGTTGTTTCTATAGATTCTGATATCCCATTCCCTCCCATTAATAATTCATTAGGACAATAATGCGCTGTAATTGATTTTCTTGAAAACCCTGGTTCTTTCTGAGATGATGAGCCATGGATAAGTAGAGGATGCCAAATCAATACATCTCCTTTTTTTAAAAAAATGTTTTTCTTCTTAAATTTCTTTTGGTTTAATTTTGTCCATTCAATTAGCTGATTATGATCAAGATTAATCCAAGATTTTGAAGAATTCTTATGAGACTTTGGATAAACATGAAAAGAGCCACCTTTCCCATCAATGTCTTCTAAAGCAACCCATACTGCAAGTAGACTTCCAGGAGGGTTTGTATCTAAATACCAAGAATCAATATGATCAATAGTACCGGTAGATTTATCAAAAAGCATATTTTGCCACATAGTAAATTCTTTAAAATAAGATAGTTTTGATAATGCATTTTTGATATCTGAGGATTGCAATATGTCTCTACCTGCTTTACCAAATCTATATGCCCAAAGGATGTCAGTGAAATTATGGAATGAAGTATTTAAGAGATTAAATTCATCTAAATCATTTTTAACTCTTCTATAGTTGTGTTCAGATTGAGAAAAGTATAATAAATTATTTTTTTTAAATTTATCTAATTCATCTAATAGCGAATCGATCTTTGCATTAGATATTAACTTAGGGAAAATTACATATCCATTTTCCTTATATTGATCAAAAAGATTAATCATCAAATTTCCTTTGCTCACGTAGTAATTTTACTTTAATAAAAATTTTGTTTCATTTAAAATTTACTTTAACTTAAAAGTTTCAGAACTAAAAATTACTTAAATTTTATACACACTTAAATAAAATTTTGTGATATAAATTCTTTCATTATTTACGTTTTTATAAATTTAATTTTTATAATGTTTTATTTATAAAACTCAAATCTTAATATTCTATAAAGTTTATTTGAATATTTTTATAATAAATAATTTTTTATTTATTTTTTTAATAAAATAAATGAAATTTTGAGTAAAAGTTGTATGCTTTTATATAATCAGCCTTTTTGGGTTGTAATCTATTATTTAAAGATAGCGCTTTTATTTTGAAACCAGTTATTTGTATAGCAGCTTATAATCGCCCAGATTCTTTAAAAAATTTACTTAATTCTATTAATAATGCTTTCTATCCATTTAATGTTAGTTTAATAATTTCTATTGAATATGGGGCACCTGCAGAGATCATAAAATTAGCAAAAGAATTCAATCATCCCAAATTAAATAAAGATATTATTATTAGAAAGGAAAGGCTAGGTTGTAGAAAACATATTTTGGCATGCGGAAATTTAACTTCAAAATATGAAAGTATAATTTTGTTAGAGGATGATTTAATTGTTGATAAATATTTCTATATTTATTCCTTAAATGCTGTTTTAGAATATTCAAAATCTCCTGATATTGCTGGAATTGCTCTTTACTCTTACAACCAAAATGAATTAAAAGGGATACCCTTTTATCCTCTAAATAATGGTTTTTCTACATATTTTATGCAATTTCCTTGTTCATGGGGGCAAGTTTGGACTAGAAGTCAATGGGAACCTTTTTACTCTTGGTATTTAACAATGGATGAAGATAAATTAAATAACATTTATGGATTACCAAAAGAAATAAAGAAATGGACCAAGCATTCATGGAAAAAGTTTTTTGCTGCATATCTTCTTATATTTAGAAAGTTAATCATTTATCCTTATCAAACGTTTAGCACAAATTCCTCAGGAGCAGGTGGAACGCATTATGCGTTTAAAACTAACTCTTTTCAAGTACCCTTAAATTTAAATGAAAGAAATCCTCCAGATTTTAATTTTGTACCAGTGCTTGATAAAAAAGTATGTTATGACATTTTTTTTGAACCAATCGGAGACCATATTTTTTCTGAATTAAATATAGATAAAAGAAGTTTAGAAATCGATTTGCAAGGATACAAACCTTACTTTCTTTTAAAGAAAAAAAAATATGTACTAACAAGTAAACCTGTTTCAAGGTATATTAAAATATTTCAATTAGATTTTTTACCTCCAGAAATTAATATAAAATTTAACAAGTTAGAAAAAAATAATGACTTCTATCTTGCAGAGTCTAAATATCTTATTTATTTACCACTATGGATAGTAACTTCAAAATATTTGTCTAAATTACCAGTTTTTAATTCATTAAGACCATTTAATATCTTTTGCCTTCTCTCAATTTTATTTAAAAGATTTAGTAATAAAATTACATACTTAATTAATAAATAAACATAAAGATAAAGTATTATAAAGACGTTATTGTTGTTTAATTAAAAGTTGCAAAAAAATAAATTTAAAAAGTATATAACAACAAATAATTTATTAATTTTGTACATATTTTTAATATGTATTGTTCCTTTTTTTGACTACACCTTAATTGGTTATTTAGGTATTTCAACTACAAGGGGATATTTGCTTACGTTTGGCCTATATTTTTCCATGGCTTTCGGTATATTTATTGGAAACAATTTTGGAAAATACATAAAAAAAAGGAGATTGGTTAATAATCAGTTATTAGAAATAAGTCTTTTTTATATTCCATTACTAGCAATTTCTGGAATGATTGGTATTGCATTATTTACTTTCAAACCAGGATTAACTTTTGAATATCAGCCATATATGGAATTTGCGGAATATTTAAAAGGCAGAGCAATAATACATTTGTTACCTGCTGGCTTAGTATATAAATTAAATACTAACTCAATAAATAAAAGGACACTATATTATACGGTAATAATTGCTATACTTTATGTTTTTTTATATGGAGAAAGGGCATACATAGTTCCATTTTGCGGAATACTTCTAATAAATTTAAATAGAAAAAATTTACTAAACTTTGGAAAATTGATAAATTATACTTTCTATTCTATTTTCATATTTATTCTTGTAGAACTTTCTCGATCATGGGTAGTTGTTCGTCTTGTAGCTAATGAACTTAATTTATTTGAAGCAATAAGACTATCTTTTTTGAGACTTGGAGTATATTATGCAGACACTTTTTTTAAAATATCGGCTTGCCTGGATAATACTCAATACAATTCAATTATGAAAGGTTGCAGAAGCGTAAGTTTAGATTGGTATACAACAACATTAACTAATAGAGGTTTTATATCTTATATTTTTCCTAATCTTCCATATTTATACATTCTTGCTTTACTTTTTATATTCTCTTATATTACCTCAAAAATAATAAAAAGTTATGAAAAATCTAACTACTTAGGATGGGACTCATTAATAGCTCCTTATCTTTTCACAGCATTTATTGAAATTCCAAGATGGGATTATCCACTAAGAATTCGCTTTTGGATGATATTCCCAATTTTAATTTTTTTATCATACACCTCATCAAAAAGTGAATATTATGAATAATTATATTTTTACAGTTGTTGTTTCTCTACATAATATGAAAAGTGAATTAGCAGATTTTATTCAATGGTTCAAAGATGAGCAAGAAAATATAAAAAACATTTTTTATATTATTAAAGATACAGGTTATAATTTTGAAACTCTAAAAAAAATTAAAAATTATAAAAACATTCTCATAATATCTGAGCCTGATAATTCTTTATATGAAGCGTGGAATAGAGTTCTACCTTTAGTTAAAACTAATTATGTAATGTTTCATGGTATTTCAGATCGTATTTCACATGTCCCAATAAATCTTCAAAATTATTTAAAAATTTCAACATCAGATGTTATTTATTTTGATTTTATAGGTAATAGCAACAAAATTTATAAATTAAAAAATGTTAATCAAAAATTCGCTTTACAGAAATTCCCTATAAATTTAAAATTTTGTTTTTCATGTTCGCTTATTAAAAAAGAGTCTTTATTAAAAAATCCTTTTAATTGTAATTATGAATATAAAATCCTTGGAGATTTAGACTGGATTATTAGAAATAAAAAAAACTTAGAATTTAGATATTACGCTACTTTACCATTTCTTATTTTTGATACTTCAGGATGTAGTAAAAATTACAAGTTTTTCAATGTTAGATTAAAAGAATATTTAAATATTATTAATTCAAATAATTATAGTTTTATTCACTATGTTGTTTACTTTTTGGGCACCTTTATTAAAACTATCATATTTAAATCTTTATAAAATTTATGATATTTGGCTTCTTATTAATCGCATGAATATTAAATTAAACGATATCTATTGTAGTTATGACTAAATATCAATCCCAAAAATTTGTTAAACATATTTTATTTGTTATTACACGCTCAGATGATATTGGAGGTGCTCATATTTATTTAAGAGATTTAGCATATTGGCTTCAAAGTAGAAAATATAAGATATCAATTATAGTAGGCGGTCATGGTAAATATATAAATCATCTTAGAGAAATTGGACTTAATGTCTTCCCAATTTCATCTTTAGGACGCCAAATTAATTTTTCAAAAGATATTAAATCTATTTTTAGATTATTTTTATTAATAAAAAATCTTAAACCAGATTTGATTTCAGTTCATTCAGCAAAAACTGGAATTTTAATTAGATTTCTTGGTATTTTCAAATTAATACCAAAATGTATTTTTACTGCCCATGGGTGGTCTTTTGCCGAAGGTGTTGGTAAATTATCCTTTTTCTATAGATTACTAGAGACATTTTTTGCTTATGTTCCCCAGAAAATAATAACAGTTTGCAAATCAGATTATAATCTGGCTTTAAATTTTAGAATATGTTCAAAAGAAAAACTCATTTACATTCATAATGGGATTAAGGATTTAAATAAGTACAACCCAAAATTTTATAAGCAAAATGAACCAATCAAATTAATAATGACGGCAAGATTTGAGAATCAAAAGGATCATCTTACATTAATTAAAAGCCTCTCACTTTTAAAAAACTATAATTGGAATTTAAAGTTATTAGGTAAAGGCCCACTTCAACAATCAATAAAAGTTAAACTTAAGGATCTAAATATTTCGGAAAGAGTAGAATTTTTAGGATGGAAAAATAATGTTGCAGATTTTTTAGAAAATTCGGATATATATTTACTAATTACAAAATGGGAAGGTTTTCCTATAAGCATTTTAGAAGCCTTGAGGGCAGGATTACCAATAATCGCTACAGATGTTGGGGGAATTTCAGAAAGTGTTAAAAATGGAGAAAATGGCTTTTTAGTAAAAAAAGGTGATCATTTGGAATTAAAAAAATATCTTGAATTATTTTTTAAAAAACCAAATCTTATAAAAGAATTCGGATTGAAAAGCAGGAAATTATATTGTGAAAATTTTAAATTTATAAAAATGGCAGAAAAAACTGAGAAAATATACAATGAAGTTATTGAAAATGATTAATCTCGAAATTAAAAAAATAAATATTGTAATATTTCTCTTTAAAATTTATAAGTATTTATCAAACCAAATGTAATATATTAAAAAATGATTTTATGAATAATCATACTAGAAATATTCCATGGCTTAAATCAAGAAAACAAATAATTTTATTTATATTTATAGACTTTTTTTTCTTGACTATTGTTAATAGTATATTTTTTAAAGAAATATTTTTAAATAACAAAAATGGACATTTTGAAACAATAATAAATTATTTACTTTATTACCTTGCATGGACTTGTGTAGCCTACATCACGGGAAGATATCATTTTTATCAAACCAAATTATTAATAAATAATTTCTACTACTATTTTTTTATAATTTTTTGCCCTTCATTTTTATTTGTGTTTATTATAGATCCCTTTTTAAATATATTTACATCCTTAGCAATAACTGAAATTTTGAAAGTTTCTAGGATCCAATTATTCTTAAATTTTTCTATAATAACTTTTTTTATTCAGCTTCCATTTCGAATCTTAATCCTTAATTTTTTTAATAGTAAAAAAAGTAAATGGTTTGTTTTATCAGATAAAGTACTTTTCAACGATTTAAAAAAATGGAGTAAAAATAACCTTAAGAAAATTAGTTTTTACTTAATAGACTCAGAAAATATTAAAAACCTAGATTTGCAAAAAACAGAAGGGCTCGTGATAAATGAATTGAGTTCTTTTAAAAAAAACGATTTAAATTTAATAAATCAAATATCAGAAAAAGGAATTGAAGTTATTGATTCTGTTAATTGGTGCGAAATAAATATGCAAAAATTGCCTTCCAAATTATTAATTAATAATCAATACCTTGATAAAAATTTACTATCAAAACACAATGGAGTTGAATTAAGAATTAAAAGAATTGGAGATATATCACTTGCTTTATTAATAAGTATTTTAAGCTTACCCTTTGTTTTATTAGCTTTGATTCTTATTAAATTAGAAGATAATGGTCCTCTTTTTTATCAACAAGAAAGAGTTGGGAAGGACGGAAAAATTTTTAAGATTACAAAATTAAGAACAATGAAACCTAACTCAGAATCAAATGGAGCTGAATGGTCAAAAAAAGGTGATCATCGAGTTACAAGAATTGGGCAAATACTACGAAAAACTAGAATCGATGAAATACCTCAGTTAATATCAATTATTTCTGGAGACATGAGTTTAATAGGACCTCGTCCTGAAAGATTATTTTTCATTAAAATTTTAGAAAAAGAAATTCCGTTATTTTCAAAGAGAACTTTAATAAGACCAGGATTAAGTGGCTGGGCACAAGTAAATTATCCTTATGGAGCATCAGTTGAAGATTCTGAAATAAAATTAAGCTATGACTTGTTTTACATAAGACATTTTTCTATTTTTTTAGATTTTCTAATTTTATTTAAGACCATAAAATTAGTATTTAATTTGAAAGGCAGCAATCCTGGTGAGGAAATTTAAAAACTAAAAATTTTTTGAGAAATTATAAGTTATAATAAATCATGATTTAGATAAAACTTGCTTAATAGATTCTCTATATTTTTATTTATTCTTTTATTTTTTGTTGGAAATGTAATGCCAATAATTTCAAAAGATAATACTTTAGAAAAAAATTCAACCTCTTTAACAATAGATTATCTAAATAGGTCGTCGGGGAATGATTATATTCTTGGGCCAGGAGATAATTTAAAACTAATAGTGTCTAGATTCTATCCAGAACTTACATCTTTTTTTACTATAGATGGAGAGGGCAATGCTAATATACCAAAACTCAGTAGAGTCTATTTAGATAAACTAACAGTCAAAGAAGCCACGCAATTATTAAATGAAGCATATAAGAAATTCGTTAAATATCCAAATGTAGAAATACAAATAATTAGATACCGTCCAGTTAATATTTTTGTGTCAGGTGAGGTTGAGAATCCTGGGAATCAAATATTAACTGGCTCTTTATCTATACAAGAATTTATTACCAACAATTCCAAAGATTCAGACTCTTCTATAAATGATAATAATAATTTAGATTCATTTAATACACAAGATAATTATCAAACAAACTATTTCCCTAAAGTATTTGATGCTCTAAGAAGTGTTGGAGGAATTACTCAATTTACAGACTTATCGAATATACAAATTATACGTAAACAAAGTATTTCAAATGGTGGAGGGAGTAAGATTGCGACTGTTAACTTCGAAAATATGTTATTAAATGGAGATAACACAGGAAACATCAGGATATATGATGGAGATATAATAAAAGTTGGCAAGAGTAATGTAACTAATACAGAAATTTTACAGAAATCAATACTATCAAAAATTACATCAAAGTTCGCAAATGTTTTTGTATCAGGAAGAGTTGAAAGGCCTGGGAATATAAAAGTTTCCAGAGCAGGTTCCCTTTCTGATGCAATTGATATGGCTGGCGGAACAAAAGTTTTAAAAGGTCCTATTACCTTTATAAGATTTGAAAATAACGGATCAATTGATAAAAGGAAATTTGCATTTAACCCAAGAAAAGAAAGAGGCTCATTTAAAAATCCTTTCTTAAAAGATGGAGACATAATCATAGTAGGAAACAGTTTCATTTCATCAACAAATCAAGTTATAAAAGAATTCACTAGTCCTTTTATTGGTATTTTCTCCACTTATGGATTAATAAAGGCAATATCAGATTAAACCAATGCTATATATTCAGGATAAAGAAAGTAAAAAAAATAATTCAAGTGATCAAGAATTTGATATTTTTTTGTTTTTTAAATTTTTACTAAGAAATAAATTTCTAATTGGCAAATTTTCTCTAATTTCATTTTTATTAGGAATAATTTTTTCTTTTACTATTAAAAATGTTTATGAAGGACAATTTCAGATAGTTCTAAAAAAAGATGAACAACAAGCTTCTGCGTATGGAAGCTTTCAAAACATAATAGGTCTAGATAAAACAAATGATTTAAAAACTGAGGTAGGAATATTAGAGAGTCCCTCATTACTTAAACCTATACTAAAGTACATTTTGTTATCGAAGGATTCAGAGGACATATCTAATCTTGATGCAAAGTTTTTTTCTTGGAGAAAAAATAATTTAGATGTGAATCTCCTTAAAGGTACCTCAATTTTAGATATTTCTTATAGAGATGAAGATAAAGATTTAATTATACCTGTGCTACAAAAAATGACCTTGGCTTATCAAGATTACTCAGGCAGAACAAAGAGGAGAAGAGAAGAATTAACAAAAACTTTTTTAATAAATCAAATTGATAAATATCAAAAGAAAAGTTCTGCATCCTTAAAAGCTGCTCAAGATTTCGCTATAGATGAGGATTTAGTATTCAATAATTTAAACATCGATGAAAATAGTAATTTAATACAAAATAATTCATTATCAACCACTAACCTTCTTCAAACAAATATAGGTTTCGAGAGAGATAGAGTAAAAGCTGCTAATCAATTAAAAAAAATTGATCTGCAAATTGAAAAGATCAAAAATCTAAAAGATGAAGTTGATGAACTTATTTACTATGGAGCTTCGATTCCAGCATTAGCAAAAGAGGGTCTGCCTGATGAGATAAAAGAATCTGAAAATAGATTACTAACTATTAATCAACAACTTGAGAGTATTAAATCATTAAATGAAAATGATCTAGAAGCCCTTCAATACATAGGAGCAAGTATCCCTGCATTAGTAGAGCAAGGTCTCCCACAAACACTAAAAAATATTGAATCAAATTTAGTTGATTTAAGAGCTAAATATACTGATGCTGACATCAATATAATTAACTTAATTGAAAAGAGAAAGCTTACAAGCTCACTATTAAGAGAAAGAGCAATAAAATACCTAAATGTAGAAAAGACAAATATCTTTTTAAATCGAGAGCCCAGAATAAATCTTCTAAAAGATAGGGCTATAAAGTATTTGAAAGCATTGCGATTAGAGATTGAAGCAGATATGGAAGCAGTTATGCGTCCAAAAGAAGTTATCTTAAAATATAAAGAATTAATAAGAGAGGCCGCAAGAGATGAAAAAACATTAATTTCTCTTGAACAACAACTTCGCATAATTGAATTAGAGGGAGCAAAAACTGAGGATCCTTGGGAACTAATTACAGAACCCACTTTAAAAAATAAACCGGTCGAGCCTTCTAGAATATTTATCTCATTTAGTTTTTTAGTATTAGGTACGCTTTTGGGCGTAATATTTTCTATTTATAAAAGAAGAAAATCAGATTTAGTTGAAGATTCACAAAATTTAGAAAATTTCTTTAATGTCAAAATTATTGAGAATTTAAGTTCAACTGATATAAAATTAGGTTCAACAAAAATATTATTTCTAAAGAAATTTTTTAATAACCTCTCAGGTGAAAGAACAGTTTTGATCTCACTTGGAGAATTTAAAGAAGAAAATTCTAAAAAATTAAAGAAATTGTTAACTTTAGATAAATCAAATGATAAAACCTTAATGATTAAATCATCATTAGAATTTATGGATGATACTACAGATTTCGAAAACGCTTTTTTAATAACTAGAGTAGATACATTGAAATTTAAGGAAATCAAAGAATTAAGAAAAAGGCTTGATTTCTTAAATTTAAGAATTAAGGGAATTATTCTTATGTATTAATAAACTAAATTTATTTAATTCTTTGTTTAAAATTTTATTCAAAAAAATTATCTTTTCTAAAATAAATAATAATTTAAGAATAAATATCTAAGTTTTTATATAAGTTATATTTGTTTATTTAAAAATCTCAAGAACTTATTCATGCTTAAATGTGAAAAATTACAATTTAAAGATAATAATCGTTAATTTAACATTAGAATTGGATGTTATATTATCAAATAAATTTTTGCTACAATCCTTTCCATTTTTTCATGAAATCTATTCTAGTTACTGGGGGCGCCGGATTTATAGGAAGTCATACATGTGTCAAACTGCTTCAAGAAGGTTTTGATGTTTGTATTGCTGATTCTTTAGTAAATAGTTCAGAATTTACCATAACACAAATAAATAAGATTATTAAAAACTTTCATAAAGATAAATACGGTAAATTATTTTTTAGAAAAGGCGATTTGAGAAATAAAAATTTTGTTCAAGATTTATTTTCTGAATTTAAAAATAAAAAAAATCCTTTTGAATCTGTAATACATTTTGCAGGCCTCAAAGCAGTTGAAGAATCTATCAATAAACCTTTGGATTATTGGAATGTGAATTTAATTTCTACAATTAATCTTTTATCAATAATGGAACAAAATAATTGCAATACTATCGTCTTTAGTAGCAGTGCGACCATATATGAAACAGCCAAAGATCGTTTATTGAAAGAAAATGATCAAAAGAATCCAATAAATCCTTATGGAAATACTAAATTAGCAATTGAAACACTTTTGAATGATTTATTCAATAGCAATCCAGGAAAATGGAAAATAGCAAATCTAAGATATTTCAATCCAGTTGGAGCTCATGAATCAGGCCTTATAGGAGAAAATCCACTAAATAAGCCATCAAATCTTTTTCCTTTAATTCTAAAAGTTGCAAAAGGAGAATATGAACATCTTTCAATTTTTGGAAATGATTGGGAGACTAGAGATGGAACCTGCATAAGAGACTATATACATGTTATGGATTTAGCAGAAGCGCATTTTGAAGCATTGAATTTTCTTAAAAGAAGTAAACCCCAGATTTTACCTCTGAATATTGGGACAGGAAAAGGTACAACAGTTTTAGAAGTTTTGGAAGCATTTAAAAAAATAAATAAATGTGAAGTGTTTCATAAAATCAAGAATAGAAGAAAGGGAGATAACTGTTGTGTGGTCGCAGACAATAATTTAGCTAAAGAAACACTAGGTTGGTATCCAAAAAGAGGTATGTACGAAATATGTTCTGATTTATGGAAATCGGCAAGTTTAGATTAATAGAATGATAATTATACCTACTTTGTTTTTTCTCTACTTATCTAAACTTGTATTAGGTTTTTTGCCAAATAGCCAATAATCATACTTATTTATCTTAAAAAAATTTTTAATCATATTATTTAATTTTTAAGGAAACAATGTAGAATATTCAAACAAACACTTATAAATTGAAAAATATTCTTATAACTGGTGGGGCTGGTTTTATAGGATCTGCTTTAATAATTAAACTACTTGAAAATGGTCATAATGTTATTGCTATTGATAATATAAATTCTTATTATGACCAGAAACTCAAAATAGACAGAATTAATCATATTGAAGAAACAAATATAAATAGAAAATCTTCTTTTAAATTCTATAAATTATCAATTTCAGATAAATCTGCCTTAACTAATCTTTTTGAATCTAATAATTTTGATACGGTAGTACATTTAGCTGCTCAAGCTGGAGTTCGGCACTCCATTGATAATCCTGATGTTTATTTTCACTCAAATCTATTGGGTTTTGGAAATGTTATAGAAGAAATTAGAAGAAACAACGTTTCTAATTTTATTTTTGCTTCAAGCAGTTCAGTATATGGAGGTAATGAAGATTTGCCATTCAAAGAAAGTCATATTGTAGATACGCCTGTAAGTCTTTATGCTGCTACAAAAAAATCTAATGAATTAATGGCTTATTCTTATAGTCATTTATACGGTATACCTACTACTGGCTTGAGATTTTTTACAGTTTATGGTCCTTGGGGAAGACCTGATATGGCACCAATGAAGTTTACAAAAGCAATCCTAGAAGGAAGAAAGATAAAGGTATTTAATTTTGGAAAAATGAAGAGGGATTTTACATATATCGATGATGTTGTTGAAGGAATTCTAAAATGCTGTTTTAAGCCTGCTACGAGTAATAAAGTTTCTAATAATTTATTCAATTCGGCGCCCTATAGAATTTTTAATTTAGGAAATGGCCAACCAGTAGAACTTATGGATTTTATTAATATTTTAGAAAATTCTTTAGGGATTAAATCAAAAAAAGAATTTATAAAGATGCAACAAGGAGATGTGGTCCAAACATGGGCAAATACATCGAGTCTTAGTGAATGGATAGGATATAGCCCTAAAACATCTATAAAAGATGGAGTTGATAAGTTTACAAGATGGTATAAAGAGTATTATGGGTTTTAAAAACTCTGTAAATCAAAATTAATTGATTATAAAAACTAACTTCTACCATAACTGTCCTCAAACCTTACAATATCATCTTCACTAATATAATTTCCGCTTTGAATTTCAATTAATACTAGAGGAATTAAGCCTTTATTACTTAATCTATGCTTTGCTCCTAATGGTATAAAAGTACTTTCATTCTCATTTAGTTCAAAAGAGTTTTCATTTACTTCTACATAGGCTGTTCCATTTACTACTACCCAATGCTCCGCCCTATGATGATGCATTTGTAAAGAAAGAGTAGAACCTGGATTTACATTTATTGTTTTAACGAGCCAACTTTCGCTTTCAATCAAAGATGTATAAAATCCCCAAGGCCTATAAACTTTTTTATTCATTTTTCCTTCTGAGAATTTATTATTTATTAATTGATTAACTATTGTTTTAATCTCCTTTGAATATTTTCTTTCTGCGGCGAGGATAGCATCACATGTTTCAACTAATATGATGTCTTTTAATCCCAGAGTTACTAATAGTCTACTTTCGCTTCTTAGGTAGGAATCTTGACATTTGTAATTTACGATATTTCCCTCTACTACATTTCCAGAGGCATCCTTTTTTTTGCTTTCCCATAATGACTCCCAGGAACCAATATCACTCCATCCTGCATCAAGAGGTATTACTACCCCTTTATCTGTTTTTTCCATGACAGCAATATCAATTGGAATATTCGGGGTTTTTAGAAAAGAATTTTTATCAACTCTTATAAAGTCAAGATCTTTCTTACTTTCATTCATCGCTTTTTTGCATTGTTCAAGAATTAATGGAGCATATTTCTGGAGTTCATCCATTATTACTTTGGTTTTAAAAACAAACATTCCACTATTCCATGTATATCGTTTGCTTTCTATAAGTTTTTTGGCTAAATCCTCATTAGGTTTCTCAATGAATTTTATGATTTTTGAGCCTTTTATGGCTTCTTTATCAAGATTAGATTCGCTTTCTATATAACCATACCCAACCTCAGGTTTATTAGGTAAGATTCCAAAAGTTACCAAATTATCTTCTTCTGCGCTTTTAAAGCCTTCTATTAAAACTTTCATGAAAAGTTCAACATCTTTTATTATGTGATCAGCGGATAAAACTAATAATAAAGAATTTTCATCTTCTTCAATTGCTTTAAAAGTTCCAAGAGAGATTGCAGGTGCAGTATTCCTCCCCTCAGGTTCAAGTATTATTGCCTTGGGATTTACATTTATATTTCTCATTTGCTCTGCAACTAAAAATCTATGCTCTTCATTACAAATGATAATTGGATCCTGAATATCCTTATGATTTGATATTCTTTCATAAGTTTTTTGCAATAATGTTTTATCTCCTTCTCCATATAGAGATAAAAATTGTTTTGGATAACTTTGTCTTGATAAAGGCCAAAGTCTTTTACCACTTCCTCCGCATAAAATTAAAGGGTATATTTTCATGGTTTTGAAATTTATTTTCTTAATTTATTATTCTTTAACTCTTCTAAAAAACTCTTATAAGATATCTTTAATCCTTGATCTAAATCAGTAGATGCAGACCATCCTATTTCAGTGAATTTACGGATATCAAGAAGCTTTCTTGGTGTGCCATCTGGCTTATCTTTTTCCCATAAGATTTCTCCTGTGAATCCACATATATTAGCTATTTTGTAAGCTAGGTCTTTAATGGTAATTTCATTCCCTGATCCTACATTTAAAAAATTTAATTCATTTAATTTTGGTCTCCAATTTTCTAAAGCATATACGCATGAACTACCAAGATCATCAACAAAAAGGAATTCACGTAGAGGTGATCCGGTGCCCCAGCATTTTACTTGTGATTTTTTTTCTAAAACTGCCTCATGAAATCGTCTAATCAATCCAGGAATAACGTGACTGTTTTCTTTATGGTAATTATCACCACTTCCATATAAGTTAGTAGGCATCAAGCATATTGCATCAAAGTTATATTGTTTTCTTAAAGCATCACATAATTTTATTCCTGTTATTTTTGCTAATGCATACCATTGATTAGTTTGCTCAAGCGAGCCTGTTAAAAGATCTTCTTCAACCATGGGCTGTTTACAATATTTTGGAAAGATACAACTACTCCCAAGAAATAAAAGCCTTTTAACATTATTTTTCCAAGCAGCTTCGATGATGTTATTTTGTATTTTCATGTTATCTAACAAGAATTCAGTTGGATAAGAATTATTAGCTATGATACCTCCAACTTTGGCAGCTGCTATAACAACAACTTCAGGTTTATTATTATAAAACCATTTGATTACTGATTCATGATTACAAAGATCTAGTTCATCTCTGCGAACAGAAATACTATTTCTATAGTTGTTTTTAATAAGTGCTCTACAAATTGCACTACCTGCCATGCCATTATGACCTGCAATAAAAAATCTATCTTTTTTATCGATTAATTTTCCCATAATCAAATTAAAAAATTAATTTTTATTTTTTTTAGAAAATTCTTTTTCTAAAATTGAATTTTTTAAAGCAATATTTTTATCATTTTCAATCATTTCTTCTATTAATTTTTCTAATGAAATTTTTGGTTCCCAATTTAGTATTTTTTTTGCTTTACTTGCATCTCCTATTAGAGTTTCAACTTCAGCAGGTCTAAAATAACGTTTATCAACTTTTATCACTTCTTCTCCTGTATCAGCCCTTATCCCGATCTCGTTTAGACCCTCTCCCTTCCAAATAATTGCTTTATTGGAGCTTGAATTTTTATTCCAACCTAATTTATTTGCAGCAATCTCAATAAATGTTCTTACAGTTTCTTGCCTGCCAGTAGCAATAACAAAATCCTCAGGTTTTTCTTGTTGTAACATTAGCCATTGCATTTCTACATAATCTTTAGCATGTCCCCAATCACGTAAAGAATTTAAATTACCCATATAAATACATTTTTCTAATCCTGCATTAATCCTAGCTAAACCTCTCGTAATTTTTCTAGTGACAAAAGTTTCCCCTCTTCTTGGACTCTCATGATTAAACAATAATCCATTGCAAGCATACATATTGTAAGCCTCTCTATAATTAACAGTTATCCAATAAGCATATAATTTTGCTACTCCATAAGGACTTCTAGGATAAAATTGTGTTTTTTCAGTTTGCGGCGTTTCTTGAACTAGTCCAAATAGCTCGCTTGTGCTTGCCTGATATATTCTCGTACGTTCTGTTAATCCCAAAAACCTTACAGCTTCAAGAATTCTTAAAGTACCAAGCGCATCTGAATTAGCTGTATATTCTGGCGATTCGAAACTAACCGCCACATGACTTTGTGCTCCTAAATTATAAATCTCATCTGGTATTATTTGCCCAATTAGTCTAATAATGTTTGTACTATCTGTAAGGTCACCATAATGCAGTATTAATTCACAATTAAAATCATGTGGATCTTGATATAGATGATCTATCCTTCCAGTATTAAAACTACTAGATCTCCTTTTTAAACCATGGACCTCGTATCCTTTACTAAGTAAAAATTCTGCCAAGTAACTACCATCTTGACCTGTGATACCAGTAATAAGAGCTTTTTTTGATTTATACATTTTGGTAAAATTCCCCTAAATTTTTTAAGTATAGTTTTCTATATATAATTAAATATTAATATTGAATTATGGCATATTTTGAATTAATCTTCAAAAATAAAGTTTATTTTGATGATTTTATTAATTTTGTATTAATATAAAGGCTTATAATTTTTTCAGTAGGTTTTCAACATTTGGGAAATAATATTATTATTTAATCTCCAACACCATCACCAAGTCGCCATAAGCTAAGACCTGCATCCCTAACTTCTTGAATATTAACAATTGACCTTGAATCAAAGACCCAAGCAGGTGGAACCATTTGTTTTGCTATAACCGTCCAATTAAGATTTTTAAACTCTTCCCATTCAGTAAGAATTATTGTGGCGTAAGCATTTTTAAAAATTTGATGATTATGAATACTTTTAATATGTTCCCAGCTTCCTGTGTCTTTATTTGAAGAAGTATTTTCATTCACTAAAGATTTTGTTGGATTTATTTTTAAATCATTTTTTATTTGGGAGGCGGAAACTTTAGGATCATAAATTAAAAGATTTGCTCCTTCATTAAGTAAGTTTTTGCATATATTAATTGCTGCAGATTCTCTTGTATCGTTAGTATTAGCTTTAAAAGCAAATCCTAAAATTATTAATTTTTTATTTGCTACAGTCCCAAAAAGTTTTTTTACAATAATTTCTGAAATTCTTTTTTGATGCCAGTTATTTATTTCAACAACGCTTTCCCAAAAATTAGCCACTTCTGTTAATCCAAAATATTCTGCCAAGTAAACAAGATTTAAGATATCTTTTTTAAAACAACTTCCTCCAAATCCTGGCCCAGAATTAAGAAACTTTGATCCTATTCTGCTATCTTTGCCAATAGCTCTTGAAACTTCTCTAACATCTGCACCAGTAACTTCACAAATCGCGCTTATGGAGTTTATTGAACTAATTCTTTGAGCCAAAAAAGCATTTGAAGTAAGCTTAGCAAGCTCGCTACTCCATATATTAGTTAGAAGAATTTTGTCTTCAGGAACCCATTCTTTATAGATTTCTGATAATCCAAGCATTGCTTGTTTATCATCACCTCCAATTAAAACTCTATCAGGATTTAATAAGTCATTTATTGCAGTTCCTTCAGCGAGAAACTCTGGATTAGATAATACCTTAAAACTTTTTTTTAGTACTCCAGAGTTTTTTTCAGCAGAATAAAGAATTTTTTGTATTACTTCTGCTGTTCTGACAGGTAAAGTGCTTTTTTCAACTACTATTGTATGACCCTTAGCAAACTTAGCAACTTCTCTAGCACTTGCTTCTACCCACTTTAAATCACTAGCTTTACCAGCACCAATACCTTTTGTCTTAGTGGGTGTATTTACTGAAATAAAAATCATATCTGCATTTTCTACTGATTCTTTTATTCTGGTTGAAAAGATTAAATTTTTGCCCCTTGTTTTTCCTACTATTTCTGCCAGGCCAGGTTCAAAAACTGGTAATTTTGATAAATCATCAGAATTCCAAGCATCTATTCTTTCTTTATTAACATCAACTACATTTATACATATATCAGGACACTTAAGAGACATTACAGCCATAGTTGGCCCCCCAACATATCCTGCTCCAATACAACAGATTTTTTTTATTGGTATATCCATGGCTTTGATATTTTTTTAAATTTATATAAAATAATAAATAATTCTATTTGTGTAATTTATTTTTGAAATTAAAAATACTTTTATCATAAAATAGGGATCTTTTTAATTTTGAGTTAAATTTTATAAATTGATTATAATTTACGATCTTAATTTCAAATTAATTTTTTAGTAAAACTTATGGTAAGTTTTATTCACTATTATATCAAAAACCACCCTTCCCAAAGGGAAGTATTAATACTTTCAATGTCTTTATGAAAATTTTAATATCTAGAAGAAAGCTGGTATTTTTGGAATAAAAAATATCTAATTCTATTCTTTTTTCATAAGAAAGATTATTCCTCCCACTTACTTGCCATAATCCTGAGATACCAGGTTTTATTAAAAAAGCTTTTTCAAAGTTATTCCCGTATTTTTTGATTTCACTTTTAACTATTGGTCTGGGCCCAATAAAACTCATTTCTCCTTTTAAAACATTAATGATTTGAGGCAATTCGTCTAAACTTGAAAATCTGAGAAATTTACCAATATTTGTAATTCTTGGATCATTTTTAATTTTTCTTGTATTTTTAAATTCATTTTTAAAATTTGGATTTTTAATTAATATTTTTTTTAAAAGATATTTTGATTCCGGCTTCATTGTGCGAAATTTGTAGCAAGAAAAAGTTTTATTATTCTTTCCAATCCTTTTTTGGATATAAAAAATAGCACCCTTTGAATCCATCTTAATTAATATTGCAATTAATAGAAAAAATGGAATTAAAAAAATTATTAATAAAAGAGAAAATACAAAATCACAAAATCTCTTGAAAATCTTATAGAACAAAACTTAGAAAAAGCTTTTAAAATAATAAATGGTTTTAATGATTAAATGTTAAATTTGTATTTTATAGTTAATAATTTGTTTATTTGAATTCCGTAAGAGATTTATCTATAAGATTTGAAAATTTATTTTTAAAAGTTTCAATGCTAAAATTTTGTGCCCATAAGTTTATGTCTTGGCTAGAGAATTCTAACCAAAGTTTTTTATCTTCAAAAAACTTTATACAATCTCTTAAGTCCGTATCGCATTGATTATTAAATAAAACACCAGTTGGGATAATATTTGTGGAATTTATACAATTAACTGTATCTAATATTCCAGCTTTTTTAAGTGCAATTATTGGAGCTCCTGCTGCCATTGCTTCAACAGGGGCTATTCCAAAATCTTCTGTTCCAGCATAAACAAAAGCTCTACACTTTTCCATAAGTTGTTTAACCGCAAGATCGTCTTGATAATTTAAAAAACTAATATTACCTTGGGCTATTTTCATAAGTTGTTTTTTTTCTGGACCTTCACCAACAATTACCAATCGTAAATCTAATTTATTGAATGCTTTTACTAATAAATCAATTCTTTTATTTGGAACCAATCTTGATACACTTAAATAAAAATCGTCTCTTGATTGTTTTGGGCAGAATTTTTTTATATTTACAGGAGGGTGAATAACTAATGAATTTCTACCCCAATATTTTTTTATTCTTTTTGCAGTAAAGTTAGAGTTTGAAACTAATTTATCGATCCTTACACTACTTAAATAATCCCACTTTCTTAAATCTTGTAGAATCAGCCTCAATAAAGGATTTATTCCCAATTTCTTATATGATGAATCTTTAAGATATGTATTCATTTGATCCCAGGCATATCTCATTGGTGAATGAATATAACTTATATGTAACTGATCAGGGCAAGTAATAACACCTTTTGCTACTGCATGACTTGAACTTATTACGAGATCATATTCTCTAAGATCAAATTGTTCTATTGCTAAAGGGAAAAGTGGTAAGTATTTATGAAAATGCTTTTTACTGAATGGTAAATTTTGTATAAAAGAGGTATTAATAACTTTTTTACTATTTAAATGCTGATTCTTTTCCAAGTGATTGACCAAACTGAAAATATCATAATTTGCTTTAGTTTCTAATATTATTTCTTCTATTTCCTTAAAAACTTTTTCTGCGCCACCATAAAATTCTCCTGCAAACCAGTCATGTATTAATGCAACATTTCCTCTATAAATAGTTTTCATTAATAAAAAAATAAATTATTATTGAAATTATTTTAAAATAAACAATTGCAGATTCTATACATTTATTAAAGATATTATTCTAAAATTTATTATTTTCGATATTAATTGAATAGTGTTAATGGTTGAATATAGTTTTTTATTATTATTAAATTTACTAGCTAAAGTGATATTCTTTTCAGCCTCTCTAGGATTAAAGTTATAAATATCAATAACAGCTTTTGCTAGATATAAATTAGAATTATTTTTTTCAAGTTTTATCAGTTCTTTTAATGTGCTGGCAGCTTCATTAGATTTTCTTTGTAATATTTGAGAAATAGCAATATTGTATAAATAATCAATATTTTTTTTGTTAACTTTATATCTATATTTAAATATCTGTTCTGAATCTTTTAAATATTTTTGAGAAGGATCTGACTGATTTACCAATTCTACAAGATTGAATAATTTGTCAAAATCTCCATTCTTTAAAAATTTACCCATCTTATCTAACTCATTTATTGTATTTATTTCAAATGAAGGATTTATATTTTCTTCATAAGTTGACTGATTACTTGATATGGCAAAATCTTGATTTTGCTTAGATAATATTAAGGCATTAAAATTTAATGTGTCATTAAAGTTTATTGGATTATCTAAATTAATATTTTTTATAATTTCAATATTTCTATTTGCATAATTACTAATTTTGGGTAAAGCAACATTAATCTCATATGTTTCTTTTTTATTTTTAACATCGATTAATAAATTACTATTGTTTAAAATTTTCTCATTACCCTTTAAATTTATTGTAAGTCCATTTCCCTTAAAGAATAAATCTAAAGTTGTAAGAGGATTTTTGTTGCTTATTAAGCTTACTGACTCATTCATTCTTTTTCTTTTATAAAGACTAGCTTTTGATCCATCTGGTAAACTCCAAGACTTAAAATTTTCAAATCTATTTGATTCTTTTATAAGTTTAGCTAATTTCTGTTTTGCATTATTTGTCATTGTTCCTTGATCCCCATCTTTCAAAACAAACCAACTAAATCTATTTATATCTTCTTTATATGTTTTTTCATTACTCATTACCTGCACAATAGCAATATTTGTGTCCTGTAATTCAGCCTCTGCGGCAATATTAAAAGTATTAAACTCCCTAGTATCTGGTAAAACTGCAACAACTGATTTAAGATTTGTAGAGAGGCTATTTACTTTTTCAATGATTTCTTTATGGGGCCAGTAAATAATTGATTTTTTTTCAAGATTTTTATAAATATTAATTTGATTAAATAAATGTAAAACTGAAGTAGATATTATTATTATCAAAAGGATAATTTTATAGTATTTAATCCAAGAATATTTCCTCAAACTTGAAATAAATAAACCAGAAAAAATGCACAAGCAAGGCAATATAGGTAATATAAAACGTAAGTCTTTTGTACTCATTAAAGTACACACTATTAATATATTAATTGGTAAGCTCAAAAGAAAAATATATTTTTTTGAAAAATTATTTAATCTTCTAACAGAAAACTTTTCTTCTTTTGAATTTTTAAAATATTCTATAAAACCAATAACAGAAAAACTTCCCAATATATATGGACCAACTAAATTGAATATCTCTATAGGATAAAAAATAATTCCCTCTAGGGTATTTGCTTCTAGACCATCTTGGTATTTAATACCCCATTGCCATGAATTAAATATACTAGTAAGAATAGTTAGCCAATTAATACTCAACCATGGCCAAATAGTTATTAAAAATGATGTTATAAAAGTGACTATATCTATTAATGTATTTTTTTTAAATTGAGAATTTTTTAGGTAATAATACAAAGCAACAATATATGGCAAAACTAAAAAAAGTAATCCTGTGGGTTTTGTTAAAAATACAAGTCCTAATGTTGTTCCCAAGAGGAATGATAATAAAAAACCTCCTTTAGTTTTAATAAATTTAAAAAGTATAAAGAAATTCAGATTGATAAAACAAACTTGTGATAAATCAATTAAGTAATCAACGCGTTGATCAAAAATATAAGGATTAAAAGCAAAGATAAGAGCACCCCATAAACCAGCCTTATTATTTCTAATTTCTTTAGCCATTTTGAAAATACAAAATATTGTAATGATCGAAAAAATATTATTTGAAATTAAACTATTTTCATAATTCTTACCGAAAATTAAAAGAAAAAATGAAGAAATTATATAAGTCAACGGCCCTCTATAGGTATCACTTATTTTCCAAAGATTATCCCACCAATCAAAGGAGCTAAAATTTATATTTGCAAAAATATTATATGTTCTAAATAAGTTAGTAAGATGATAACCTTGGTCCCAGCCAGGTAAATAAAGTGTATTTGCATGAAAAATTTTGTCTATTAATACGCTGAAAAATATTATTAGGAAAAGGGTAAATGTATCTTTTTTTCTGAGATTTAGATTTGATAATTTTTTATTCATTTTAAATTAATTTCTTTTCGTTTATAGTTGTTTTTAAACTCGCCAAAAGTAACCAAAAAACAATACTTATTCGTCCATCAAAATACTGTACATCTACTAATTGTGAAATAAGAAAAATTGATGCAGATACCCAGCAAGCTTTGTCATTAATATCTTTTAATGGATAATTATAAATTTCCTTAAATGAATTAGATAAAAGAATTATCAAAAAAATGATAAAAATAATGGTACTTGGTAGTCCATAACTTATAGCTAATTCTGTAAATATATTATGAGAGTGCCCTTTCCAAAAACCTGTTTCATATTCAAATATTATAGGGAAAGAACCTGACCCAGTGCCAAAAAAAGGATTACTAATTATGATTTTAGATGCAAACTGCAAGATTTCTATTCTTGTTGTATTTAAATGGTTGAAGCCTTGATCTGTAAATTCAAGCAAAACTTTATTAGGAAGAATATTAATTAAATTATCTTGAAATTTTCCTTGAATATTTTTTTTTAAAACTAAAAATAAAGAAGACAAAAATAAGGTAATTGGTAAAAACCACCAGAATGTTATCGTTCCAAAAAGTAAAGGAATTGTCAAAATTGATGATCCCCATGCATTCCTAGAATTTGTTAGAAAAATACAAGTAAATATCCCTAAAATTATTATTAATAAAAACGAAAACTTAAATTTGGTTTTTGAGTTTAAAATCTGGGCGATGCATAATGGAAAAATTAAAGTTAACCATGCACCTGCGTAATTTGCATGATTAAATAATCCCGTTAATCCAGATATTTCATTTATTGGTCTTTGGTACCAAATAATAAGCCCATTTAAAATTTTAAAAGGTCCAATCCAATTAAAGAAATATTGACCTAATCCAGATATTATTACAGGAATTGTTCCTAGAATTAAAATAAGGCTAAAGTCATTACGATCTTTTTTCGTTTCTAATAAACCTTGTGAAGCCCAAAATATCCAGAAAAAAGGGATCCAGTTAAATAATCCTATCCAAGTAACGTATTTTTCAATTATAAAATCATACTTGTTTTCTATAAATAAATTTTGCACTAAGCAACTTAATATCATTAAGGTACTTACGCAAAAAAGAATTTTATTATAAAAATCTTTAAAAAATAACTTTTTCCTTTTACAAGTTTGAATTAAAAGTGATATTAAAATGAATATTGATGAAAAGGAAAATGCAGAAGGTAATAAAAATAATCCAATTTTAAAAAATAATCCATCAAATTTTATTAATTTAGGAAAATTTTTTATTAACACTTAGATTATTAATTGTTTTTTTAATTTATCATTAAACTTTTTTATTTTTAATTTTTGGTTAAGTTTTTTATTTTTATCCATTTAATATTTTATTCTCCAGAAAATTAAGGTCTTGAAAACTTTTTGATACTTTACATAATTGTTTGAAATTGCCAAAATTGATAATTTTACCTTTTTCAAATTCATAAATTTTATCTGAATTTATAACTGTTGATAGTCTATGTGCAATAACAACTAATGTACAGTTATTACTTATTAAATCAATTGAATTCATAACTTCAGATTCAGTTTTATTATCTAGTGAACTTGTCGCCTCATCAAGAATTAATAGTCTTGATTTTCTATAGAAAGCTCTAGCAATTGCTAATCTTTGCCTTTGTCCTCCAGATAATTTAATTCCACTATCACCAATATTAGTATTTAAACCGTCAGGAAGATTTTCAACTAATTCTTTTAATCTAGCTGACTCTATTGCCTTCCATACATCCTCAATATTAATTTGTTCTTTATCCTTAGCAAAAGCTATATTTTCTAAAATACTAGAGCTTGGTAAATAAAAAGATTGCTGTACATATGCACAATTAATTTGCCATTGTTTCACATGTTTTTCCTTTAAGGGTAAATTATCTAATAATAAATTGCCTTCTGTAGGCCTTAAAAGTTGAAGCAATAAATTAGCAGTAGTTGTTTTACCACTACCCGTTCCGCCAACAAAAGCTATCCTTGATCCAACATCAATTTTTAAAGATAAATTGTTAATTGCATTTGTACTTGAATTAGGATAAAAATAAGAAATATTATTTAATTTTATTGTTTTCTTTGGAAATATGAAATGATCAAGATAACTATCTTTTTTTTGTTTTTTGATCTTGTTTTTATTTTTGATTAAATTCAGCGTAACTTCTAAGTCAGGAAGTCCTCCTCTGATTGCATTATAACCCTTAAAAGTATCTTGAAGAGGCGGTGTAAGCTTGAGGCATGCAGCTGCTATTGTTGCTAAAAATGGTATAACTTTTGCAATTTCTGTTATATCTGAAATAAATAATGATGGCAAAATACCAATTATGAAAATAAGAGTTATTCCAAATGGTTCTATTAATGCTCTTGGAATCTCGGGTAGAGTTTCTCCCTTCCAAATTGATGCTACTGAGTTTTTGCCTATATTTTTAAATTGATGTGAAAAAAAATTTTCAGAATTAGTTAACTTTATATCAATTATTGAATTTAGAGATTCATTAATAATATTATTTGATGCTAATTCAACTTCTAACCTTTTTTTTGTAGCAAATCTTATATAGGGAATTATGGATAAGGAGATAAAAAGAAAACCAAGCAATAGACCAATAATAAGTATTAGTGCACTAGATTTTGCTAAAAATAAAATTGCTATTGATATCAATACGATCAAAAACATTCCACTTACAGTTTTTAATATTGGTAGAACTATATTTTCGGCTACTCTATTTATACTTACAAGAATAGATGCTGAAAGATCAGTATTTTTATTTTCTATGAAAAATTCATATTCTTGAGAAAGTAGGTTTTTAAGTGCTAATTCAGAAAGATCTCTCCAAATAGTAGCTTTGAGCTTTAATTGTTTGGCTCTTACATAGAGCTTTATGAAAGATGAGAACCAACTAGTAATAATAAAAATAGATACAAGTATTAAAATTTTATATTTTGGATCAAAATCAAAAAGATTGCTCAAAATAGGTAAAGGATCTCTTGGCTGTCCACTTAAGAAGTTAAATAATCTAGATAAAATAGCCAAAACTATTATCTCTGAAATTCCAGCAATAAGAGCAACAGGTATTAATGCAAAAAATTCTTTCCTTCTTGACTTTGGTAAAAAAGAAAATATTTCTAAAAAGTAATTAAATGTTTTGCTACTTACCATCTTGTAATAATGCCATAAGAACTAATATCTAAATATATAAAAAGACAGTTTATAAAGTGTTTAATAAAATTTAATTTTTATTTAAATAATTTCCGATTTTTAATAAATAATTTTCTTCTAAATAATCTTTGAAAATTTTAAAGTGTTCAATTCTTCTTCTTTTTTCATAATTATTTTTTATATTAAATTTGGTGAGATTATCTAAGTAATCTATCCATAATTTTGGTTTATTTTGATTAAATAAATTAATTTTATTTTTCTTGTTTAAATTTTTTATTTCATGATAAGAAGGAATTGAGGTTGCTAATGAAGATATGTTTAAGCTCAAAGCATCCAAAATTGGTATCCCAAATCCTTCGGAAGAGGATGTTGAAATTAAAAGAGAAGTATTTAGAAAAAGCCAAGCTTTTTCAGCTTCGCTTACATAATCTAGTATTAGGATATTTTTATGATTTTTACATAAATCATTTATTTGATAACAATAATCATTTTTATGCATCTTTCCTGCAATACATAACAAAAAATTTCTATCAGAAAGATTTGATTTTAAAAAATAATTTATAGCATTCTCAACCTTTTTTCTCTCAACAATTGACGAATTAAAAAGAACAAAACTCTTTTCTATAGATCTTATAGAAGTTATGTTAAAAGCTTCTTCAAGAAGTTCGATTTCCAATGAGGGCATAGGATAAATTATGTCATTTTTATTTCTATTAAGATTTTTTTTCTTTAAGTATTTGCCGACGCTTGTTTTGCTTTCTTGAGAAACATATAGACATGAGCAATTTTTTTGGGCGTCATTTAATCTATTGCTGAAAACCCAACCATTTTCAGGATGACTAGGAATTTTTATGGGAAGCGCATCATGAATTATTTGTATTAATTTGTTTTTTTTATTATTTTGTGTTTTTAAGGATAATGGACTGCTTGAAATTATTAGGTCTATATTCTCCTTATCTAAATTTAAAATAGGTTCTTGGCAAAGAAGTCGCATGCTTCTTAGTCTACATAAATGAAAAATATTTTTTACGGAAATAAAACCTTTTATATTTATTAGATATTTAACTCTACCGTTTAAATCCCATTTATCTTTAGAAATTTCATTGATTTTGTAAAATTTATATTTAAGAAAATAATTGTTTATAAATAATATAAATAAATTCCTACTTAATTCCAAGATCAATTTTAATTTATATTTTATGCTGGATTTAAAAAGTTCTCTGTGGTCCTTGCCGATAATAAAAAACTTATAGATTTCACTATAAAAAAGATTTTCAATTTTTAGGTTAAGATTATTTTTCACATTCCCATCTAAATCAAATCCAGTTATTAAATATATTTCAGCTCCATATTTACTTAATATTGCAATTGAAGATTTTATGAAAGATGCAATACCTCTATGCTCTTTATTTTCTAACTCAAGAGCTGTAATGGCTATTCTCTTACCTTTTAGAAAATCTTTTTCCATTACTTATCAACTTGGTTTGAAATTTTAAGATTAAATTTTTATCTGTTAACAAATGGTAAGAAGTAATATTGATATATTATAAATGAGTTAAGCACTAAATTTCAAATATTCTTGTTTTCAAATCTGATACATAAGAAAGGTCGTAAATTTTATACCAAATTTGTAAATAAATATGGAATAGCTTATGAGTGTGATTTTTATCCCGATCTTTTCGTTTCAGAATCAACACGAATTAACTTTGATGATTATTCAGAGATATCTACGGGAAGTTTAGTTTATGTTATTTCTTCGGCTTTGAAAAGTTGGTTTCGCGATGTATACCCAATTTTAGTTAAAGAGAAAAAAATTATAATTTTAGTTACTGGTGATTCTGTTGTGAATGCGCCTTTAGGAGCATTGGGCATTAATATAAATGAACTCAAAAATTTAAAAGAAGAAGGAGTAATATATCATTGGTTTTGCCAAAACTGTGACGTAGATTTTCAGGATTATGTAACGCCTATTCCCTTGGGGGTTGATTATCATACACTTCACAGAAAAAACTTTTGGGGAGAAAAAAAGACACACTTTGTTTTTCAAGATATTAATTTAAATCTAATATCTAGAAAAAGATTTGATGATTTTCATAAAAGAAAATTCAGACTAATTTGTGATATTCATCTTAATAAAGGGAACTTTAATGAAGAACGACAAATTGCATATAAAAAATCATTAAATGTTAAAAATTCTCTATTTATTAATAAACCTTTCTCTAGGCGAAAGTACTGGCTAATTATGAGAGATGCTCAATATATTATTTCCCCAAGAGGAAGGGGTTTTGATTGTCACAGAACTTGGGAAGCACTTGTACTTGGAGTTGTTCCAATAATAAAAACATCAGTAAATGATGTCTTGTTTGAAGAGATGCCTGTTTTAATTGTTGATTCATTTAATGATATAAATAATAATTTATTAAATAAAAATAGGATTTTTAAAAATCAAAATCTTAAAAAAATAACCCTTCAGTATTGGGTCAATTTAATTCAAAGAAAAAAAATTATACTTAATCAAAAAATTTATAAAAAATCAAAAAAAAATATTTCAACTAATAAGAGTTACTCACTTTCAATTTTTAACTATTTCTTCAAAGATTTGGTCTTAATGATTTTAGCAAATCCTGTCATTTTAATTATGATTTTAATGCGATTTATAAGATTATTATTTTACCCTTTATTAGTTTTTAAAGAGATCATATTATTAATCTTGACAACGTTGATTGATCTAATTTAGTACTTAAATTTTTTTACGCTTCCTGCAGGATTCGAACCTGCGGCCCACTGCTTAGAAGGCAGTTGCTCTATCCAGCTGAGCTAAGGAAGCATTTTTTTATTATATCTAAACCTGTAGATCTAAACAATCTTAGTAAATCGTTTTAAATATTATTAGTAAAAATTTTCTTTTATTTTCTTTTAACTAGAAAGCACATAAAATTGTAGAGAGTTTTAATTCTAATTTTGAGAAAAAGACTAACTGAAAAACAAAAAGAAGAAATAGTTAAAAGTTTTAAGTCTGGAATAGCTATTGATGTTTTGTCACAACAATATGATTGTACTAATTCCACAATCATAAGAAATCTGAAAAAAAATATTGGCGAATTAAAATATAAAGAATTCTTTAATAAAAATAAATCTTCTACAGAGAAATCCATAACTAATAAGAATCAAACTAATGATTTTAATAATAAAGATTTAAATAGTGATGATTTAAGCAAATATTCTAATAATCCCAAAGTTTTAAATGAAAATATAACTCCCTCAAATTTTGATCCAATTGATGCTTTTCTTGAAATTGCTCCTTTAGATTATGAAATTGATAGTTCTTCTAGAAAAGAATTATCTTCGGTTTCTTTATCAGAAGTTGATTTTCCTAAGGTTGTATATATGGTCGTAGATAAGAAAATTGAGTTAGAGATAAAATTATTAAAAGATTTCCCAGAATGGGACTTTCTACCTCTTAATGATTTGAATAGAAAAACTATTCAAATATTTTTTGAGTTAAATCTTGCTAAAAGATCATGTAATAAAGAGCAAAAGGTACTTAAAGTACCAAATACTGATGTTTTTAGAATTGCAGCACCTGTTCTACTTAAGAAGGGAATTTCAAGAATTGTTTGTGCTGAAAATTTAATAGCTCTTTGATCAATTCTTATTCATTATTCATATCGAGAACTAGAAAGTTTCCAAAAATAGAACCTAATATAAAACTTGAGCCTACTATAAAACTTATTGGAAGCTCAATAGTTTCGTTGATTAATAAATCAACTTTACTTTTGTTTGAACTATTTTGTATCCCAGTAAATAGTGCTAAAAATAAACAAGAGTTGAAAATCGCTGACAAAAATAATTTTTTAAATATGAAGCTCATTTAAATTAATCTTTTGATTTAAATTTTAAATCATATTATAAATTTCGCTTTTTTTTAATCCATTTTTCTTTGCGAGGTATTTAGAAGCTGCTGAAGAGCTTAATCCTGCATTAATTAAATCATTTAAATCTTTTTTTATAATTAATTTATCGTAATTTAAATCTCTTTTCTTATTTATTCCTTTAATTACTATTGTTATTTCTCCAATAACATCCTTATCTCTAAAGTATTCTATAACTTCATTAATATTATTACCAACATGTTCTTCAAATTTCTTTGTTAATTCTCTGGCTACCATGATTTCACGTTTTCCACCACAAAATTCAAGTAATTCCTTTAATAATTTCTTTAGTCTCTTGGGTGATTCATAAATTATGGTTGTTTTTTGATTTTTGCTAATTTCAAAAAGAATTTTATCTCTATCTATTTTCTTTTTAGGAAGAAAGCCTTCAAATATAAAACTAGAGGAGGGCAAACCACTTGAAACAAGTGCAGTTATTGCCGCACAAGCTCCTGGAACACATATTAAATCAATACCTTCCAATTTTACATTCCTAGCAATATCCTCCCCTGGATCGCAAATTCCTGGCATGCCAGCATCACTTACAATTGCAATAGATTTCCCTTCTTTCAGATCATTTATGATTTTTGGAATTTTTATTGAAGAATTATGTTTATTAAAACTAATAAGTTTATTTGAAATTTTGAACTTGTTTATTATTTTTCTGGTTTGTCTTGTATCCTCACACGCAACTAAAGAAACATTTCTAAGAATATTTAATGCTCTTTCGGAGATATCATTTAAATTACCAATCGGCGTGCCAACTATATATAAAATACCGTTTTCTGGTTCTTCTGTTCTATGGGATAATGAAGAATTATTATTCATTTAATGATTAAATTACCTCTTGGAGTAGATATTAATAATCTTATCGATGATATAAGAATTTTCAGCTGGCAAGCGGCAGATATTTTGCTTTATTACTCTAAATTGTTAGAAGACTCAGACAGTAAAAAAAATATAATCAAAAATAATAATGAATATGATCCTGTTACTTTGGCTGATTTGAAAGTTAATGAATTGATTATTAAAAGAATAAATAATAATTATAAAAATATTAACTGGGATATTTTGAGCGAAGAAAATGTAAAAGGTTCTTCAGATATTTTTAATAGTAAGTCAGATTGGATATGGGTTCTTGATCCTCTTGATGGTACGAAGGATTTTATCCAAGGGACAGGTAACTATGCAATGCATTTGGCATTAAACTTTAAACAAAAACCATATATTGGGTTTGTTTTAATCCCAGAAAAAAATCAATTATGGATTACAGACGGGGGTCAAACATGGTGCGAAAAAAGAGACGGTACAAAATATAAACCAAATCTTTTAAATAATAAGAATCTTCAAGAAATGACTTTAGTAACAAGTAAAAATCATGGAAATGAGATTTTGAGAAATTTAATTCAAAAAATTAATTTTCGCAAGGTCGAAATTATGGGAAGCATTGGCTGCAAAATTGCATCTATAGTTAGAGGAGAAAGTGATATTTATATTTGTCTAAGTTTACAGGGGAAAAGCTCACCAAAAGATTGGGATTTTGCTGCGCCAGAATCTATTCTGAAAGCAGCTGGAGGAGCAATTACAAATTTAGATAATCAAGAGCTAACGTATGGACAAGCTAGTTTCCAACATGGTGGTATTATAGTCGCCACGAGTAATAAGGTTAGTCACGAGAGTATTTGTCTCGAAATAAAGAAAATTATTGAGGATAACGGAATTTATCCTCTTTAGTTTTTAATTTAGCGGAGCAACTGGAGTAGGAGTTGGTTCTGGATAAGACATTCCATTATTTTGTCCAACACCTCTTAAGGTAAGATTAATTCTTCCTCTGCTATCAATTTCTCTAACTCTTACAGTTACTTCATCTCCTTGTCTAACTACGTCTTCGACTCTTTCAACCCTCGCCTCAGATAACTGAGAGATGTGAACCATCCCTTCTTTGCCTGGCAATATTTCTACGAAAGCACCTATAGGTATTATTCTTGTTACAACTCCAGAGAAGATCTCACCTTCGTGAACCTTGCGTGTTAATCCTTCTATTATCTTTTGAGCTTCTTCTGCAGCAGCTCCGTCATGAGAAGCAATAGTGACAATTCCACCATCTTCTATATCTATTTTTGTATTCGTTCTTTCAGTGATTCCTTTAATAGTTCTTCCTCCGGGTCCAATAACTGTTCCTATAAGCTCAGGATCAATTCTAAAGCTTAATAATCTTGGGGCATGCGGAGAAAGGGATTCTTGAGGCTTATCTATTGCAGCTTGCATCTTTTCTAGAATATGTAATCTTGCAGGACGAGCTTTTTTGATCGCATCAGAAATAATAGAGACCGGTAAACCTGTGATTTTCATATCCATTTGTAAAGCAGTTATACCCTTATCAGTACCTGCAACTTTAAAGTCCATATCTCCAAGAAAGTCTTCAATGCCTTGAATATCTGTAAGGATTCGTACTTCTTTCCCTTCCTTAATTAAGCCCATTGCAGTACCACTTACTGGAGCTTTTAAAGGAACCCCTGCATCCAATAACGAAAGCGTGCTTCCGCATACAGAACCCATTGATGTTGATCCGTTGGAACTTAAAACTTCGCTAACTACCCTTAGGACATAAGGGAATGTTTCTTTGCCTGGCAATACCGGGATTATTGCCCTCTCTGCTAATGCTCCATGGCCAATTTCCCTTCTCCCAGGAGTTCGCATTGGTCTTGTCTCTCCTACTGAATAAGGAGGGAAATTGTAGTGATGTAGATATGTCTTTTCGGTGCTTGGATTTAAGTCATCCATTTCTTGAGCATCACTAGGAGTACCTAATGTGGTTGTAGATAAAACTTGGGTTAAACCTCTTTGGAATAATGCAGAACCATGAACTCTTTTTGGAAGAATTCCTGCAGAAGCTGATATTTTTCTAACTTCGTCGAGATCTCTTCCATCAACTCTTTTCCCATCATTTATGATTTGCGACCTCATTAATCTTTTTGTTAATTTTTTAAAGTCGGAACTTAATAACCTATCATTCTCTGAAAGAAGAACTTTTAGTTGGTTGTCCTCTTTCAAAGAATCAATTTTATCTTGTATCTCAACTTTTATTTTTTCGAGTTCAAGATCTCTTTCTTCCTTTGAAAGATCAAATTTCTTTAAAACTAACTCAATAGGTTTTGTGCAGTTTTTCTCTAAATAAGTGGGCAAGGTTTTATCTTCTTCAGGAGCAGATGGCTTAATCTGTTTTATTCCTAAATCTTTAAGTAAATCTTCTTGCGATTTAATAAGTTCAGTAACTGCTTCATAACCAAAATCTATAGCTTCGATAGTATCTTGCTCCGATAACTGGTTAGCTCCCGCCTCAATCATAACAATGCCTTCAGGTGAACCTGCAACAACAATGTCTAAATCTCCTCTCTCTATTTCTCTATAACTTGGATTTAAGATGAAATCGTCTCCTATAAGACCAACTCTAACTGCAGCCATTGGCCCGTAAAATGGAATCTCTCCAAGTAAAGTTGCGATTGAAGCTCCTGTAACAGCCAAAACATCTGCTGGAACTCTTTCATCTAGAGAAAGGCATGATGCGACTATTTGAATCTCATCCCTCATCCATGTGGGGAAAAGTGGCCTCATTGGCCTATCAATTAATCTTGCAATTAAAGTCGCTCTTTCTGGTGGGCGACCTTCTCTCCTCATGAAACCACCAGGAATTCTTCCGGCAGCATATAGTTTCTCCTCATAGTCGCATATCAGAGGTAGAAAGTCTGATGGGTCTTTTTTTGCAGTTTTTGTCGCTGTAACTAATAGTGAGGTATCACCACACTCAATCATTACTGATCCACTTGCTTGAGGAGCATATAGTCCTGTAGTTAGTCGTATCTCTCGTCCGTCAAACGTGATCGACTTATTTTGTCCTTCCACTTTTTAAATTATAAATCTATACATAATTTATTCTTACATTTTATAGGGACATATTGAGTAAATTATTTAGATAAGCTATAAAAATTTTTAAAAATGTCCTAAAAATTAGTTTAATTTCTAAAATAATTATTTTTTTGAGAAATTAGTGTACTTAAGTTAAAAACTTATACTACCAACTTGATTTAACTACTCCAGGAAGTTCACCGTTATGAGCTCTTTGTCTTAACTGATTCCTGCAAAGACCAAAATCTCTATATACTCCTCTAGGTTTACCAGTTGCCCAACACCTATTTCTTACTCTATTTGGTGCAGAGTTCCTTGGCAGACCTTGAATCTTTCTATGAATTTCTAACCTTTCCATTGGATCTTTCGCAGCATTAAATTCATCTAATAATGCTTTCCTTTTTGCAGCATATTTCTTCACAAGTTTTTTGCGTTTAACTTCTCTCGCAATCATGGACTTTTTCGCCATTTAGTCAGAATATTTAAAACTAATTATTATATTAACAGCTGGGAGAACAGTTTTTAAAATTTATTTATTGGTTTAATAATCTTTGTACTATTAATAGTTGACTAGTATCTCTGATAATAAGCAGAACGCTTAGTCCAACTAAAAGAAAAAAACTGGACTGAGTAACAACCATTTGTACTTTAACTGGAACAGGTTTTCCCCTAAAACCTTCAATTAAAGTGAAAACGAGTTGTCCTCCATCTAACAATGGTAAAGGCAATGAATTAAGTACTGCTAAATTAATAGAAATTAAAGCCGCAAATAATAATATGCCTTTTCCACCTTGTTGAGATAATTGTGCACCTATTTCAACAATTTTTACTGGCCCACTTAATTGTTGGGCTGTTGATGAAAAATTTGTAATTAATCCTTTATAACCTTGTATTGTTTTTACCAAAAGTGATAAAAACTCATTATTAGTGTATTTAAAAAGTTCAATTATGTTTTTTGTCTTTTTAGTTTCTTTCTTTATATTAGGTTGTAATTGAGCTCCTATTGTACCCTTCCCATCTATATTTTTTGGTACCAAAGTTAAATCTTTTAGTATCCCATCTCGATTAATTGTTATCGAAATTGGTTTCTCTGATGAATTTTGAATCTCTTTTACTAAAGCAGAAACTGCTTGATCGCCAACTCCTAAAGCATTGCTTTTAATTTTTAAGATTTTATCCCCTGCTTGTAATCCAGCAATAGAAGCGGCCTTATCCGGCTGAGTAGCCAAAACTAAAATACCTGGCTCGGGATCAAACGGAATACCAATAGTTGTTACATTAACAATCAAGATAGTATAGGCAAGAATTAAGTTAGCAAATACTCCAGCGGATATAACAATTACTCTTTGTATAACTGGCCTATTTTTTAAAAGATTTGGATCTTTAGGATCAATATTATTTATTTCTTCATCAGGGAAAGAGACAAATCCTCCTAAGGGAAAGGCTCTAAGTGAATAGGTTATATCTTTATATCTTTTCTGAATTATTGATGGTCCAAAACCAATTGAAAATCCATCAACATAGATACCTTGTAAAATTGCTGCAAGAAAATGTCCCATCTCATGAAAAAAAATGAGAAATCCAAGTACTGTTATTGAGGTTAAAACATTCATTTTTTTATACTAAGCAGTTTTTAAAAAATTTGATCCAAAATATGGAATCAGAGCATCTGGAATCTTAACGCTACCATCTGTTTGTTGGCCATTCTCAAGAATCGCTGCCATTGTTCTTCCAATAGCAAGACCACTGCCATTTAAGGTATGTATATATGTATTTTTTTTATCAATTTTTGATCTTATTGATGATCTACGTGCTTGGAAGTCAAGGCAATTACTACAACTTGAAATTTCTCTATAGCATTTACTACTGGGAAGCCAAACTTCAAGATCAAAAGTTCTACTAGAAGAAAAACCTAAGTCTCCAGTACAAATATCTACTAATCTGTAGGGTAAGTTGAGCTTTTTTAAAATGCTTTCTGCATCAGAAGTAATCTTTTTATGAGCTTCTAAAGATTTACTTGGATCACAAAACCAATAGAGTTCGACTTTATTAAATTGATGAAGTCTTATTAAACCTTTAGTATCCCTTCCATAACTTCCAGCTTCTCTCCTAAAACATGGACTATATGCAACAAACTTAATAGGCAACTGCTTGGGATCAATAAGCTCGTTTCTATGATAAGCAGTTAGTGGAACTTCAGCTGTTGGAGAAAGCCATAGGTCGTCATTAGAACACTTAAAACTTTCATTTGAAAATTTGGGTAATTGACCAGAACCGGTAAGACTTTCTGAATTTACTAAAGCAGGAGGCATTAATTCTAAATAACCATTTTTAGTATGCATGTCGAGCATGAAATTTATTAATGCTCTCTCTAATCTGGCACCATTACCAATAAGTGTAATAAAACGACTTTTTGATATTTTAGTTGATTTGACCGAGTCAAAAAGATTAAGACTTTCTCCTATTTCCCAGTGAGATTTAAGATTCTCCTTGATAAGTGGGTCTCCCCAAGTTTTAATTTGTACATTATCATTTTCATCTTTTCCAATAGGAGCATCTTTACTAGGAAAATTCGGTAAATTATAAATCTCATCATTTATTTGTTTATCTAATATTCTTTGCTTTTCTTCTAGTTCAGAAATTCTGCTTCTGTATTCATTTCCTTTTTTCTTTAAATTATTTACTTCTGGAGAATCATTGTTTTTAGATTTGCTGATTTCTTGACCGATCAATTTACTTAATTTTTTACTCTCAGATTGGAGACTGGATATTTCTATATCAATTTCTTTTTTTTGAAGAGTTAATTCTTGTATTGGGAAAATATTAAAAATTTTTCCTCTCAGGGATAAAATTTCTTCAACTGAAGTTGGATCTTCTCTTATTAATTTTTGATCTAACACTATTTTTTTTTATACCTTAATTAAAATAGTTAATCTAAATTCAATATTAGGGATTTTTGACTAAAAATTAACTAAATTAATGATTCCTAACTTACAGAGTATTTAAAGATAATATTTTTTAGCTATGATGCGGATCGAGCGCGCCCAGTAGTTGACCATTCTTTTAGTAAATTAATTTGCTCCTTAGCTGTTCTGGATAAAGGAACTAATTCAGAAACTGCTTTTATTAAATCTTTCTCCATTAGTTCTCTATTTTCAGAGAATGAAATGTGCATCCCCTCTATCACTGCTTGTTCAAGTTCTGCACCTGAGAATCCATCTGTTCTATCGATGATAGTGGAAAGAGGAAACTTGTAACTTGGTCTTCTTTTTTTTAAATGCAAATCCAAAATACTTAATCTTTCTTCAGAATTCGGTAAATCAAGAAAAAATATCTCATCAAATCTACCTTTTCTTAATAATTCAGCAGGAAGCTTATCTATAGCATTAGCTGTAGCTATGACAAATACAGCGGATTCTTTTTCAGCCATCCAAGTTAGTAAACTTGCCAAAACCCTTTGACTTGTTCCTCCATCACTTCTAGCATCGCCACCAAAGCCCTTGTCAATTTCATCGATCCAAAGGATACAAGGAGACATGGCCTCAGCTCTTGAAATTGTTTCTCTAGTTCTTGCTTCGCTTGAACCAACGAGGCTAGAAAACAGTCTCCCAACATCTAACCTAAGCAGCGGCATCGACCAACTCTTAGAAATTGATTTTGCGGTAAGCGATTTCCCTGTCCCTTGTGCTCCGACGAGTAAGACTCCCTTGGGAATAGGTAATCCATAATCTCTAGCTTCTTTAGAAAAGGCCCTGTATCTTTGATTAAGCCAAACTTTTAAAACATTTAAACCACCAATATCATCTTGACCCGATTTAGCCTCGAAAAATTCTAAAATTTCACTTCTTGCGATCACTTGTTTTTTCTCTTCAAGAATATCTTTAATATCTTCTTTACTTATTTTTCCTCTTTGAGCAAGAGCCTTTGCAGTGACTTGCTTTACTTTTGTTTCAGTAAGTCCGCTTGAGGCTATAGAAAGTTCGTTTAAGTCTTGTTCCTCAAGATTTGAATTGGTATTAATAGCAATTTTTTTTATTAGATTTTTTAATTCTTTTTGATCAGGTAAAGGTAGATTTACAATTGTCATTAATTCATCCAGCTCTTCTGATGATGGAAATATATGAGAACTAATAATTAAATTATGACTAGTCTTCTTAAGCGTTGAAGATAGTTCTTTAATAGTTCTATTGATAGATGGATCTTCATAAAATTTATGAAAATCTTTTACTAACAAAATAGTAGAGACTTCAGAACTTTGTTCTTTAAGCCAATTGAGCACTCCTAACGGATTATTAGAAAATTTACCTTCTTCATTTATTAATCCTTTTATACCGCTAACACAATCCCAGGAAACGAATCTTTTTATATTTAATCTTTCACAAGAAAAATTAACTAATTTTTCTAATCTTTCCTCTTCTTTAGTCCTGATCCAAATTAATGAGGTTCTTGATTTTATAAGTAATTCTAAATTTCTACACCAAGAATTCATTATTTAAGATTAAGACTATTTTTTGCTGTTAGGTTCGAAAGGTAATCTTTTTTCTGAGATAGTTGAAGCTGAAGTTGTTATTACTTCATTTTTTGCTAATAATTGTTGATCCAAAATTTTCTGTAGATTCTCAGGGAGAGCTTCTTTATTGAGTAGAAAAGTCTGAAATGCCTGGAAAATATTTGCAACAACCATGTATAGCAAGACTCCAGCTGGTAGTGGGAAAAATAAAAACATTCCAGTTATCATTACTGGTGTAATTTTATTTGCAGTTGATTGCTGTGGATTCGCAGGCATCCCCTGACTTGATAAAACTTGAGAGAGAAGTAAGGTTAATCCAAAGGCACCAACTAGTGCAGCAATATCCCAATTAATTGCCCCATCTACATAAAAACCAACTTGACCAAGAGCTTTAATAAATAAGAAACCACTTTTAGCAGCTAGACCAGGGATTTTCGCCTCAATTGTTGCATCACCAGGTTTAATTGCTGTTACTGTACCGTCTTGGGAAACTTTAAGATTTTCTGATCCTTTAGAAACCTTCCAAGTGGGGAGGAATTTAGATCCGTTGTCGTATTTAGATAGAACTTCGGAATAGCTATTGCCATTTGTTGTTTGTAGATTTATTTTTATGGATTCTTCCGTTCCCAATTTTGTTCCACTAGGAATAGTAGCTACAACAGGAAAATGTGATTTTTCTGTAATAAATATAGAGTGTCGTGGCGATTTATATGGTTTTGGATCAATAGCTGCTACTTGATCCTGAGGGACGACCTTTAGATTTATGTTGTAGGGGACATCAGCGAATGGTGAACCTCTTAAGGTCGCAAACAATGCAAATAGCACAGGCATTTGTACAATTAAAGGAAGACAACCTGCGAGGGGACTGCCAAACTCATTCATTAATTTTCCAAGTTCTTCTTGCTGTTTCTTTGGATCACCTGAAAACTTAGATTTTATTTCTGCTTGCCTTTTTTGCATTACTGGTTGGGCAATCTTCATTCTCCTTGCGCTTCTAATGGAACCAGCGCTTAGAGGAAAAAGTGCAATCCTAATTACGACTGTCAGTGCAACAATCGCTAAACCATAACTTGGGACTAAACCGTAGAAAAAATCTAGAATCGGGATAAGTAGTTTTTCAGAAATGAACCCTATCACGATATTAAAGAGAGTGTAATTTTAATAGACATTTTATTTTACAGGAAAAAAAGATTTTTGTAATTAATTTATTTAGGATTTAGTAGCAAATCCTTCTACCTCGTTGAGATTTGGTATTTGTGATCTTTTATTTATATTTTCTTCAATAAATTTTTGCTTCTCTCTGAATAAAGGTAATGATTTCATTTCAACCTTTGATCCATCGTTAAGGATAAGGACCATGTCACCATATGAACCAAATCCCCTTGGAATAGATCTTATTTCTTCAATATTACTTAATGAGACTTGTGTTTTGTTTTTGCCAAACCAGCCGCCATCAATTGTAATTCTTTTGTTTGTAATTTTATATCTCAACCACAGTGCTCTAACTATTGCGGCAAAGGTAAATGGCAAACCAAGTATAGTTATTCCCGCTAGTAGATTTATTATTAAATCACTTTTAGCAGGTCCACCTTCATAAAAGGTTTCTTCATTTATGTTAATCATTTGATTAGACGAGATTTGAACATTAAGTTTTGAAAATCTTCCAAAAGTCTGCGTTTGTCATAGCAGAAATCCCCAATTTTTAGGTTAACAAGTAACCAATATGGTTTGTGGTTGCTAATTATATGAATGTTTTTTAATAACCACTCTTGAAGGATTCTTCTTAATTTATTTCTTTCTACAGCTTTTTTTGAGACTTTTTTACTTATAGCTATTGCTACTCTAAATTTGTTTGAGGTATTTGTAACTTTATGGGTTAGGAGAATTTCTGGATTTGATCTTGCAACTTTAAATGTCATTAAATTTCCATAATATATTGTGGAATTTTTATGAATATAATTAAAAGTCCTATGACCTTTTAAACGCATATCCTTAGGTAAGGCCATTTGAATTAGAAGTTATACAGCTATTCTTTCTCTGCCTTTTTGTCTTCTGCTTTTAATAACTCTTCTACCAGTGTGAGAACGCATTCTTACTCTAAATCCTGATACACGTTTTCTTTTTCTTGAAGTTCCGCCAAAAGTTCTTTTAGTCATTTGTTTAATTATCCTTATTTAATTTATCATTTAATCGATCACTATAGTCCAGCTTCCTAAGTAATTTGAGAATGATTTCCCTTTGGGTTGCCCATATGAATGAAATTGATATAAACCTGATCTTTTGGGATTAAAGACTTTTAAGACAATTGCATAACTGTCTTTATTTGAAGGAATTGGACTGTAAGGGTAAATATCTAGTGAACGTAAGCCTGATTCATCAGTATTAATTTCGATATCAGCTGGAATGTCTTCTAAACATTTTGTTCTATTCTCAAAACCGCCAATTCTTACCTTGCAAAAACTTATTTTTTCACTTTTTAAAGTGGATTTAAAGGTTTTAGGGATTGCTAGATTAATTTTTAGGAGTTCACTTCTTCTATCAGCTGGCCTTAAGAAAAAATAAATTGTATTTCTAAATTTCTTTTTATTTTCTTTTTGAAACCACTTTAATCTTCTATACACAGAGTCTTGATTCCACTGAAATTCCAACCCTGCTTTAGCATCTTGGATTTTATTAAAAAAAGGTGTCGAAACTAAAATTGTGGGAATAACTAGAAATCTTAAAATTTTAAAATTCATGGTAAATTTCTTTGTGATTTTTAACATTAAAGGAATGGAATTTAAAGGTTGAGTTCGTGCTATTCAAATTTAAAGCAGAAAAATAATTTCACTAAGGTTAACATCTATCTGTCCTTAATTTTGCCGCGCCTTTTAAATAAGGGTGCTTTATTGAATAATTTGGTGGCAATAAAACTTGAGCCATTATTCTTATACAAAAATCAACATCATCAGATACAAACATTTGTTGGCAGTCTAAAAAGGCAACTGAATCAAGTCCATTAAATTTCCTTGCTATTGAAGCGGGGAAACATGCATCTAAATCTTTTGTCGCTGTGAATGTAATGGATAGTATGTTCGTCTTAATTAGATTGTTTCGTGAAATTAATTCATCAATTAATTCCACTACGGCAACTTCTATTTCTCTAACAGAATTACCAGATGCTGTTGTAGCACCTCGAATAAATGTAATTTTATAATCGTCTTTCATTTTTTCAAACATATCGATTTAAGGCTTGTATAACCAAAGTATTTTATTAGATGAATCAAACTCAAAAAAGATATTATTGATAATTTTCTCAATTATTCTACTTCCAGGAATTAGTCCAAGTATTTTTTTCTTCTTCTTCCCAAATGTTAAGGGTTGAATTTTAGGATCAATATTAACCATTTCTGCAGCTAGCTCCCTTGCAACAAATTCATCTCCAACCTTATCAACAAGACCAAGTTTGAGTGCTTGTGTTCCAGTGAAAATTCTTCCATCAGCAAATTTTCTTACTTCTTCAACAGATAAATTCCTTCCTTCAGCAACAGCTTCAGTAAATTGATTGTAACTTTCATCTATAAGTCCTTGGAGTAGATTTCTACCTTCCTCACTTAGAGGTTTATCTGGAGAAAGTATATCTTTAAATACACCGCTTTTAACAGTCTCAAATTTGATGCCGATTTTATCTAATAATTCAGATAAATTATTTCCTCTTATAATCACACCAATAGATCCTGTAATTGTTCCTGGATTAGCAACTATTTTGTCAGATGCAACACCAATGTAAACACCTCCTGATGCTGAGACGTTCCCAAAACTAGAAATGACTTTACATCCTTTATCTTTAAGTCTTTTAATAGCAGAATATATTTCTTGGCTATCCCCAACAGTACCCCCTGGAGAATCAATTCTCACGATTAAAGCAGGAAATTCTCTATCTTCAATTTGTTTAAGAGCTTTAAGGACTGAAACTCTTGTTGAACCTGTAATAGGCTCATCGATTACTATACGAGCTAATCTTTTTTTTGACTTTCGTCTAAAAGGCCAAATCATTTTTTAAGGTAAATTCATAAAACTACTTTAAAAAGACTATCAGCAGACCTAATGAATTCAATCCTAAATTGGTTTTTAATGATACTCCCTTTTGCACTTTGGGGTACTTCAATGGCGGCTATGACTCCTTTAGTATCTAGTGCTGGGCCAGAGTTTGTGGCCTCTTTAAGATTACTTCCTGCAGGGATACTTGTTCTAATAACAACATATTTGTTTAAAAGAGATTTAAAAATCTATAAGTGTGATTTGAAGTGGTTTTTTGTTTTTACGATTGTAGATGCCACTTTTTTTCAGTTGTTTTTAACTTATGGGATTGAAAAAACTGGAGCAGGTTTAGGTTCTGTCTTAATTGATTCTCAACCTCTTTTGGTAGCTATTTTAGCGAGAGCAATTTTTGGAAATTTAATTAATCCAGTAGGATGGTTAGGACTACTTTTTGGCTTGGGAGGAATAGTATTTTTAGGAGTTCCACAAGAAGTTTTAGGGAATTGGTGGTTGATGTCTGATAAGTCTATAAATGATGTTACTTTTAACTTCGGAGAACTTTGGATGCTTGCAGCTTCTCTCGCTATGGCATTAGGAACAATTTTAATTAGATTCACTTGTACAAAAAGTGATCCAGTGGCAGTTACAGGTTGGCATATGGTTTTAGGGAGTTTGCCCTTAATTATTAAGCACTGCTTACAATCAAATTTCACAATAATTCCAGATTGGTCAATATTTGATTGGGGACTTATGTCATTTGCAAGTATTTTTGGTGGAGCAATAGCATATGGATTGTTTTTCTACTTTGCTAATAATAAAGAAATAACTGGATTTAGCACTCTTGCATTTTTAACACCTGTATTTGCTCTTCTCAGTGGAGGTGTTTGGTTAGATGAAAGACTCACTATTGTGCAGTGGATAGGAGTGGTGTTTGTTCTTATCTCGGTATTTTTTGTTAGCCAGAGAAAGAGTTTATGGGAAAATAAATTTTCTGATACTACTATTTAATTAGTAACTTTTTGTAAAAAGTCCAATAATGCGAATAGTTTTGATTAGTACTCCAATAGGGTTCTTAGGTAGTGGTAAAGGTGGTGGAGTTGAATTAACTTTAAATTCTTTAGTTTCAGGTTTAATTTCTTTAGGCCATTCTGTTGAGGTTGTAGCTCCAAAAAATTCTAAGTTACATGAAAGTAATGTAAAAGCAAAATTACACTTTGTGGAAGGTGAAGATCAAATTAGTTGGCAGCATCAAAATTATAATTCTCCCGTGATTATCCCTGACAATTCTCTTTTAGCAGGAATGCTTGAAAAGGGAGTAGATATCGCTAAACATGCAGATGTGTTGTTGAACATGTCCTATGATTGGTTGCCTATCTGGATGACTCTAAATTTAGAGATGCCCATTGCACATATTATTAGTATGGGTTCTGAAAGTTCAGTAATTAATAATTTAATCTCTAAGGTATATGCTAGATATCCAAATAATTTTGCTTTTCATTCCAAAATCCAAGCTAGTGATTATCCATTCATAAAAAAACCAACAATTATTGGTAATGGGTTTAATTTAGATAATTATATTTTTCAAGATTCAGATAAGGGACCGTTGGCATGGGTTGGAAGAGTGGCTCCTGAGAAAGGTTTGGAGGATGCAGTTTATGTGGCAAATCAACTTGGCGAAAAATTAAAAGTTTGGGGATTTATAGAAGATGAGATTTATGCCTCAAAGATAGAAAAAACATTCCCTCAAGGAGCTATAGATTGGATGGGATTTTTATCGACAGATGTATTACAAAAAGAACTTGGTAAATGTAGAGTTTTGCTAAATACTCCGAAATGGAATGAGGCATATGGGAACGTTATTGTTGAAGCTTTAGCATGTGGTGTGCCAGTTGTAGCTTATAAAAGGGGAGGGCCTAGTGAAATTATTCAGCATGGCCAAACAGGTTATCTTGCGGATCCTGATGATAAAAATAATATGCTTTCTTATGTAGAGATTATTGAAAATATAAAGCGTCATAAATGTAGAGAATGGGTAGAAAAAAATGCCTCCGCAGATATATTTGCTAACAAGGTTGTGAACTGGCTTAATAAGGTAATGCATGAATATAAATAATATAAATGATTCTTCTTAACTCAAAAAAAAGGCTCATAACCTTACTAATAATTTTAGTTTGCGGGATCATTATATTTTTCTTAGGTTTAGGCACTACAGGATTGGTAGACGAAACTCCCCCTTTATTTGCCGCTGCAGCACGGGCAATGAGTGAATCTGGTGATTGGTTAACTCCAAAAGTTAATGGAATATTCCGTTTTGATAAGCCTCCACTGATATATTGGCTAATGGGTTTTTTTTATTCATTACCGAAAAACGAAATCTGGGATAGCTTCGGGACTCTCTCAGCAAGACTCCCTTCAGCTTTGGCATCATTATTTTTGATGTTGATGATTGGAGATACGTTGTTTTGTTGGCCACAGAAGAGTAATAGGCAATTCCTGACTCCAATAGTTGCATCATTAGGATTTGCACTTTCTCCATTAATAATTATTTGGAGTAGAACTGCTGTGAGTGATGCACTTTTAACTGGAATTTTAGGGATTAGCCTGCTTTTGTTTTGGAGAAGAATGGCAAGTGAAAATAATGATCAATGCATTTCAGCTTGGGTATTTTTAGGTTTTGCAATTTTAGTGAAAGGACCTGTTGCATTCGTTTTGGCATTATTGACTATTACGTCTTTCTTGTTTTGTCAGAAGAATTGGAAAAAGTTGCTCAGTAAGATAAAACCTAAAAAAGGTTTTTTAATAACAACGCTAATAAGTGTTCCATGGTACATATTAGAACTTCTAAAAGAGGGAAAGCCTTTTTGGGATAGTTTTTTTGATTACCATAATTTTCAAAGATATACCTCAGTTGTAAATAATCATGCAGAACCGTTTTGGTTTTTTCTTTACATAATGATATTGGCTTCATTACCATTCACTCCTTTTTTATATCATGGGATATTTGAAACCCTTAAGGATTTCTTTAAAAGGTCAAAAGAAAGTTGCAATGTCAATGAAACCCTTTATACATATTCTCTATGTTGGTTAACGTCAGTTTTAATCTTCTTTAGCCTTTCTGCAACGAAACTACCTAGCTATTGGCTGCCAGCAATTCCAGCGGCGGCATTGTTAACAAGTAATAGCTTTATAAGCTTAAAAAATATAAATAAAAGTTATTTATATTTCTGGATTTTTAATATTTTAATTTTGTTTGGCTTCTCAATAGCTTTCTTTTTCTCGAATATTTGGTTGAGTACGATTAATGATCCCGAAATGCCTAATCTTGCATCTGAACTTGTAAGCTCTGGGATTATTTTCAAAGCTAAATTGTTCTTCTTTTCATTCACCCTTTTTGCAATAATCTTATTTTCTTTCAAATCTAGAAATATCCTTCTTTATCTTCAAATTTTACTTTTAATTGGACAATCTTATTTGATGTCGCCAATAAGAAAATTAGCAGATACTTCAAGGCAATTACCTTTAAGGAATATCTCAAAATTAATTCTAGATATTCGCGAGGGAAGGGAAACTTTAGCAATGATCGGGATCAGGAAACCTTCATTACATTATTATTCGAGACAAATAGTTTTTTATGAACCAAGTACTGAAGAGGGATTAATTAATCTGTCAGAAAGGCTAAATACTGATAGAAGAGAGAATTATGAGGATCAACCTGATTATGAATATAAATCTCTATTGGTAGTAATAGATGAATACTCCACCCGCCAACAGCAATGGTCAAAAATTAATCATCAAAAATTGGGCAAATTTGGGATTTATAATTTATGGCGAATTCAAAAAAGTGATTTAAATAAGTATGCGAGATTACTAGTTAAAAGTGGTTATAAATCTGACTGGGAAAACAGAAAAGTTGAAAAATTTTAACAGAGCTTTTTTTTAAGGAGGGCATTTTTTAAATCATCAATGCTGCACTTGCTTGGGATGTCAATTTTATTTAGATCTTCCATTAATTCGAGATCGATGACAGAATCTTCGGCTAAAAAACTAAAAACTTCATTAATGCTTATTCCCATATCTTGAGCCATCTCTGAGATGAGCCTTAAAGTATCCCTTCTCACAGAAATCCTTAGATCTAAAGGAATATATTCATTTTCAGGGTTTGCTGACTTCATACACTAAATCTTAAGACATTATTTAGTTATCAGGATATAAACTTTACAATATTCATTAATCATGCATTTAGAAATAAGTTTTCATTTAAGTTGTTCCAATAAATAAATTCATAAATATTTTTAATAGAGGAATTGTGATTATTGAAATTAAGGTTGTAGTAAAAAGAATTTTTGAAGCTATTATTTGTTTCACACCATAAGCCTCTGCCATTAATATTGTGGATATTGCCGTTGGGGTTGCGGCCTGAAGAATTACTGCAGATGATTGATAGAAGTTAAAATTTAAGAATTTGCATACTAAAAAAATAATAATTGGAAGAATAAATAACTTTAATAAAATTGAAAATTTAATTTCTTCATTTAGATCCAAAATCCTCTCATTTTGATTTGTGATTATTCCAAGTCTTGTTCCCACAATTATTATTGCTAAAGCTATGACTATTCTTGCTGGAATCCAAAGATAATTGCCTAAAATTTCATCTACTTGAAAAAGATATGCAAGTAGTACACCAATAATACCTCTTGATGCAGGGCTATTTATCAATGCATTTAATAGTCCTTTGATATTTGGGATGTTATTACTTTTAGATTTTTCTTGAAGAAAAAAAGGTCCAAATATCCAAGCGAAAAGTGTTGTTCCTAAATCAAATCCAATAGTGAAATTTATAGTTGTTGAAGGTAGAAGAGCTAGCGCAATTGGTATTCCAAGAAATGATGTATTACCTATTAGGCCTGCTAACTGCAATGTGTAATTTGGAAACTTCTTCTTAAATATTGGGATTATATTTATTAAAGTTATTAAAAATCCAATTGTAGAGAATGCTAAAAATGCACTTTTAATTAGGTTTATATCTATACCTTCCTTCAATAGTAGACCCATTACACTTAATGGGATGCCAAATCTTATTAGAGGTCTTGCTATATATTTTGAGATCTTTGGATTCTTTTTACCTAGAAGAAAACCAAAGATTAAAAAAGGGATAATATTTATAAAAAGAGAGTAGATGGTATTAATTAAATATTTATTAAAGCAATATTAACTCGCCGAAGTGCAGTAAAAAGTTTTTATTATTAATTGAGAGTTTAAATTATTTTCCAGATTGCTTTTTCAGGAATTAGAGGTGATTTATATAAATTTTCTGGTTCTTTAGTCAAAACTCTCCATGTAGGGACCCTACAAGTTACGTAAGCAGGACTTTCTATTAAAACGCCTGGGTTCTCATCAAAAGTACATGTAAAACCCTCTTTCCAATATCCACCGTTATTAAAGCTTCCTTTAAACCAAACCCAGCATTTTGAAGTTTTCAAGATCAGTAAAATTTTTGTTTTATTTTAATAAACATTTAAGTAATAAATCTAAATTTTATTACTTTTAAAAAATTTTTACTGATTTTAGTTTTTTGAAAAATAAATTTTAGAAATTAATATCAATAAATTTAAGATCAGGGTAATTAAATTTGCTATCAATATTGGTGTGGAAGAAATTTTATAACCGTAAATAATCCAAGACAATACACCGATAATAAACATTATTAATGTTGTCAAAGAAACATCATCTGCTTTTTTTGTTTTTAATGTTTTTATCAATTGAGGTAGAAATGCTGCTGTTGTTAAAATTGCTGCAAAATATCCAAATATATCTACATTCATAAAAATATTTTAAAAACTATTCTTTAATTAAATCAGTTAAAAATCCTAAGGGATCTCTCATATTTGATGAATATCCAAGCACATCGTTTGAAAAAAATTTATAAATAATTTGATTTTTATCATTCAATAGAAAAGAAGCCCCTCTTTGAGGAAGGTATTCTTCATTAAGAATATAATCACTCCAATTTTGAATTATTTCATTCATATTATTTAATCTAAATGTTGCTAATTCAAATGGTCTCAAATAACCATCCCCGAAAACCTTTTTAAAAGAATTACCTGAAAAATTTAAAAATTTTAAAACATTAATTTTGTCAAATTCTGAATAGATTGCCTTGGCTTTTCGGTCGCCGGTATAACCTCTAATAACTTCTTTAATTGTTTTAAAAGAATTTATCCCTGATAACATCAAAAGCATATTAATCCAACCTCCTAAACCAATATCTAATCCTCTTGAGACTTTGAGATTATTATGGATTTGATTATCAGAAACAACTATTACATTTTCTTTGTGAAAGCCAGTAAATTTACAGAATTTTTCTTTTCCTTTTTGGTTCCCAATAGCTATTGCAAAAATATCTAAATTTTTATCTTGATTATTATCGATAAAACTTTTCAAATTTATTGCATATTCAAAGCTATCAAAATCTCCCAATAAACCAAATAAAACAATTAATTTGAATTTTTTATGCCCATTAAAGTTGAATTCTTCAATAAGATTTTTAATATCATTTTGAAATTTGTCAGTCACAATGGTTTAAATATTTTATAAATTATTCTCAAAAAAATTTTTCTTACTTTGATTAGTATAAAATTTTACATGAAAAAGTTTTTAAAGAAATTAATTTAACGATTTTAGATTTTATTATTCTAATGTAAACATTTTGAAGTTATGACCGTAGGAATTTATTACGCAACTACAACTGGAAAAACTGAAGACGTAGCTGATCGTCTTCACAACTTTATCTCTTCAGCAGAAGCACCTAAAGATGTATCTGATGTGGATGATCTTTCAGAATTTGAAGGTCTTGATGGAATTATCTGCGGGATACCTACTTGGAATACAGGTGCCGATGAAGAAAGATCGGGAACTGCATGGGATTCAATCTTGGAGGATATTGGTGAACTAAGTTTATCAGGAAAAAAAGTTGCAATTTTTGGCTTAGGAGATTCTTCTACATACACAGAAAACTATTGTGATGCAATGGAAGAACTTCATAGCTATTTCACAAAAGCAGGCGCTGAAATGGTCGGTTACGTAGATAAATCTACTTATACTTTTGATGAGTCTAAAAGTGTTATAGGAGAAAGCTTTTGTGGATTACCTCTTGATGAGGATAGTGAATCTGATTTGACCGATTCGCGACTTGAAACATGGGCTTCTCAGCTTAAGGGTGAAATCCCTTCATTGGCGTAAGCTTTCTCAGATATTACTTCCCCAATTTGTAACATTTGTTCTTTCATAATATGTTTTTTTTACATAAGTAATTAAATCTGTAAAGAACATGTAAAAACAATAGCGATAAGCAATATGCTCAATTTGCTGTTTACTTAAATCAAGTGTTACAAACTTACGGAAAATCTGATGTCACCTATGACTGGTACGCAGGGAATTCTGGTGTTGTTGGCCGTTCAGGTAAATTCATAGCTGCTCATGCAGCCCATGCAGGGTTAATGATGTTCTGGGCAGGAGCTTTTGGATTATTTGAATTGGCCCGTTACGACGCCAGTATTCCAATGGATGCTCAGAAAGCAATTGTTTTGCCTCACCTAGCGGGTATTGGAATTGGTGGCGTTGAAAATGGTGTTATTACAGAACCATATGGAATTGTTGTAATTTGCACATTACATCTAATTTTCTCAGCTGTATTGGGTGCTGGGGGATTATTACATTCCAACAAATTTGCGGGTGATCTTGGAGACTACCCAGAAAATAGTAAGCCACAAAAATTTGATTTCGAATGGGATGACCCAGATAAATTAACTTTTATTCTTGGCCATCATCTAATTTTTCTTGGGCTTGGAGCAATTATGTTTGTTGAATGGGCTCGTATTCATGGAATTTACGACCCAGTAATAGGATCTACAAGACAAGTTATTTACAATTTAGACATTGCCGCTATCTGGAATCATCAATTTGATTTCTTAAAAATTGATAGTCTGGAAGACGTTATGGGAGGACATGCTTTCCTAGCTTTCCTAGAAATAATTGGAGGTGTTTTCCATATTTGTACTAAACAATTTGGAGAATATACAGAATTTAAAGGAAAAGGATTACTTGGCGCTGAGGCGATTTTGTCATACTCAGTTGTTGGTGTTTCTTATATGGCTTTTGTTGCTGCTTTTTGGTGTGCTTCTAATACGACCATATATCCAGTTGATCTATATGGAGAACCATTAAAGCTTCAATTTGAATTCGCCCCTTATTTTACTGATACAGTAGATTTAGGTTCAGGAGCGTATAGCTCAAGAGCTTGGCTTGCTAATACTCATTTTTATTTGGGTTTCTTTTTCTTACAAGGTCATCTTTGGCACGCACTAAGAGCAATGGGATTTGACTTTAAGAAAATTGGTCAAGCTTTTGACAATATTGAAAATACAAAAATTACTCAAAACTAGTTTAATCAAACAAAAAAACCTCTCCTCTAACAGGGGAGGTTTTTTTTGTAGAATTATTTAACTTATTTAAAAAATTAATGAATAATCTAAAAGAAATTAATTGCAAAGAGATTTTTAAAAAGGCTTATGAAAATCGTTACACCTGGAAGAATGATTTTCATGGTTACCAAGGTAAATGTATTTTCTTGACTAACAATAATATTCAAAAAGGTGATTTCGTCTTAGGTAAAGACTTTAAACCAAATATTCAAAATATAGAAGATGAGAAAGTTGTTAAAAGTATTGCCTCTCAGTTATTTGAAGTGTGTATTCATAGGGTAAAGAGAGAATTTGAATCAGTGCACTCAGAAAATAATTTTAATCTACTTAAAAATTCTGAAAGTGGGATTGAAATGAGTGTTTCAGGTAAAAATCAAGGTGATAAATATAGAGTTAAAAATAACTGTATTAATATGGTCTACAGAAAAATTCATGGGACAATAATAGAAATTTTTGTAGAAGAATTTTTAGATACAGGAACAGGTTCCCTTAGTAAAAAATACAGTAGTCAACAAATTAATCCAGATACGCTTGAGACAAATTCTCAAAAATTGGAATACGAGGATGAATTTCTAAATATGGGTAAAGACGATTATTGGATATTAAATTCGAGGACAATAAAATACATAAACCAAGATAAAGAAGAAGAAACACAAAAGTTTATTTTCGAGAGTCTATGCTTATTAAATTAGGTTTTTTATTCAACTAATCTAAACCCTTTATCAAGTAGTTTTTGATATAACAGTCTTGCTCTAAAAGCTAGAATTTGCTCTTCATTTTCATTACTAATTACATGAAAATAATTATTGTCTAATTTATTTTTGCTAAAGCATACATTTGCTTCTCCTAATCTTAAAGTCCAGTTTTCTTCTTTTGCTAAATGTTGATTAGGGCCAAGATCCCAAGGACATTTTTCAGGATATTTTTCTCTTTTAGAACCCATATGATTAATTTTATCTACCCAATATTAGTAAAAATTTAAAAGTATGGCTATGAAAAATAGTTTATAACTTTTTCATAAAGTTGTAGTTTAATACTATGCGACTAAAAATTTACTCTTTGGTTGCAATTAAACAATAAAATGGATCTTTATTTAAAAAATTAAGGATATTAAGTGCTGGTTCAGTAAACTTTTTAATAATTTTTGGCTCATTAAATCCGTTCGAGATTAATACTTTTCTTACATATTTAACCCTCTGTTCTTCAGTAGATGAATACCATATATTTGGAGCTTTATGCCAAAATGCTCTGTTTGAAAAAGCAATAATAATCTTGCCATTTCTACTCAATATTCTTGCAATTTCTTTGGTTAAATTCTCTGGATATTGTAAATATTGCCATGCTGCAACCATCAAGCAATAATCAACGCTTTCTTTATCTAGAGGAATTTGTTGACTTAAATTAAAATTTTGTATCCAAAAAGAATCAAAAATTTTGTTTTTTTCAAGTTCTTGTTTGTTTAAACCATGCCCAATAACTTTTTTATATTTTTTCCCTTTAGGTAAATAACTATCCCAACTAGACATTAAATCAAGAACGGTTGAATAATTATCAATTTCTTTTTCATATAAATCTGATAGATTTTTCCGGAAGTTAGCATCTAGATGATAAACAAATTTTGGATCAGAATAAAATTCTTCATCATTACTCTCATCGAGTTTTTTTCTTTGATAATTATTTAAAACTTCCAAAACAATTATTAAGTGATGTAATTCAAATTTAGTAAATAGATTTTCATATTGTGATTTAGAAATATATTTTGCATTTAATTAATTAAAGATTTTTAAAAAAGCTAGACATCTATTAAAAAAAAGTTAAATTAATAATTAATAATTTTGTTAAGATGATTGAATTCAAAAGGAGCAAAAAAAGTAGATCTAAAAATGCCCTTTTCAATCCCTATAAAAACGGAATAAGTCAATACGATATGGCATATCTTTCATCAAAAAAAGTTTTAAAAAATAAAACTTTTAATCTACAAAATGATTTTCAAAAAGATAATTTAGCTGCATAAATATGCCTTTTATTAATGTTTCTACTTCAGCAAAAATAGAGGATAAGAAAAAATTACTTGAAGAAATTTCAATATTAGTCGCGTCTTTAACAAAGAAATCAAAAAGATTTGTTATGGCTAAGTTAGATGATAATTTAGATATGTATTTTGATGATGAAAGACCTTGTTGCTTTTTAGAAATTAAGTCAATAGGCTCTTTAAATCCTTCAGAGATGGCAAAGCAAATATCTAATTTTGTTTATGAAAAAATTGGAATTCCAATAGATAAAATTTATATTTCTTTCGAGGATGTTCCCGCTTCATTATGGGCTTGGAATGGAAAAACCTTTGGTTAAAAATTTATTATTTTAGGTACTAATTTAATGGAAATAAATAAATTAGCTGATTTAAACAGTCTTAGAACTGCTCCTCATTTAAGCAATAGTCAAGAAAAAAAACTATTAGTAGAATTACAAACTAATATTTATAATGCCGATTGGATAACAATAGGAATAATGGCACCTTCTGATGCCAAAGCTATTGAAGCACTGAAATCAATTTCTAATAAATGTTCCTCAATAAAATTTGGTAATTTAGATTCGCTTCATGCTGATGGATGTGTTTTTTTAAAAGGTAACCAAAAAACTGGTAATGTTTTTGTTAGATCTGAGAATGGTCTGGGAGAAGGAATTTTAATAACTTGCCAATATGATGAAGATGCAGAAGAATCTAATACTTTTGGACCTTTGCCATTAGATTTTTTTTCATGATTAATTTCTAATTTATGTTTATATTGGATTAAGTTTTATGCTATCCAAATACAAGATAATGCTACTCAGAAATTAGAGTTAAAAATATTTTTTGTTTTAAGCTTTGTTATTATGTTTTATGGCATTGATCTAAATTCTAAACTTCTTAAAATTTGATGTTTTTTCAGGATATAATTCAAAATTTAAATAATTTTTGGTCCAAAGAGGGTTGTTTAATTATGCAGCCATACGATACTGAAAAGGGTGCTGGTACAATGAGTCCTCATACTTTTTTGAGGGCAATAGGACCCGAACCTTGGTCTGTTGCATATGCTGAGCCATGTAGAAGACCCACAGACGGAAGATTTGGTGATAACCCTAATCGTGCACAACATTATTTTCAATATCAAGTAATAATTAAGCCTTCCCCAGATGGGATTCAAGAAAAATATTTGAAATCTCTGGAATCTCTTGGAATAAAGCCTAAAAATCATGACATAAGATTTGTTGAAGATAATTGGGAGTCGCCAACTCTTGGAGCATGGGGCGTAGGTTGGGAAGTATGGCTAGACGGAATGGAAGTTACTCAATTTACTTATTTTCAACAATGCGGGGGAGTTGATTGTCAACCAATACCAATTGAAATTACATATGGTTTAGAGAGAATTGCAATGTTTTTGCAGGATAAAGAAAGTATCTGGGACTTAAATTGGAACAAAGATCTGAAATATAGCGATATTTGGCTTCAATTTGAAAAAGGTCAATGTTCATATAATTTCTCTGAATCTAATCCTGAAAATCTCAGGAAATTATTTGAGATATATCAAGATGAAGCAAATTCATTAATTGAAAAGAAGCTTACTTACCCTGCACTTGATTATGTTTTAAAGTGTAGTCACACCTTTAATTTGCTTGATGCCAGAGGCGTAATATCCGTAACTGATCGTGCCCAATATATAGAAAAAATAAGAAAGTTAGCAAGAGAAGTTGCATCCTCTTGGATGGAAGAAAGAAATGGTTTGAATTTTCCCTTAATAAAAAACACTTTTAAATAACTATCTCAAGTTCAAAATTAAGTAACATTTGTTACTTGAAGTTGAATCTATTATGCCTACCCCAAAAGCGTGTCTCCGATAAAATTCAAATACCCATTTCTATGGGTATTTTTAGTGTGAGGTAAAATGAAACTCTTCCAACAAATGTTGGTTGCAGGTGCTTCTTTGAGTTTATTGACTCCAGTTGTTGCACAAGCATCCGATATTAGTATTGAAGAAATGAATGACTACGTACGTAGCAGCAAATCTTCAAAAAAATTTAATAGCAAAACGTTTATTAACGAAGTTAGTGACGAAATTGCAAATCTTAATGGTCCTGTTGACGGTTCAGAAGTTCAACAAAATGGATTAGAAGCTGGCAGCTTTTCTGACACAACTACACTTGATGGTAGTGCTGTTTTTGCTGCTACAGCAATAGATGGTGCTACTAAGGTGAATTCATCTGCAACAGAGAATCTGCAGACGATGTATACCTACACCATGAACTTAAATACAAGTTTTACAGGTGACGATAATCTTTATGTTCGTCTAAGAACTGGTAATGGTAAGGTCACCGGCGGATCTTTCTACGAAAAGACTGCTTTCTATCATACAGATACCTATTCAGGTGGTGTTGACGATTTTAAAGTTGATAAAATCTGGTATACAACGCCAATTGGTAGTAGTGAAAAATGGACAGCAACAATTGGTCCAAAGATTGAAAACTACTATATGTACGCCGCACCTGTCTCAATTTATAGACCAGGATTTCATAAGGCTTTCAAGTTAGGTAGTCTTAGTGGTGCATTCGGTGCAAGTACAGCTACTGGAGGTGGTGTTAAATATGTTGGGGATAATGGATTCGCTTTTAGTTCTAATTTAGTTTCTAAAGGAGCAAAAAGTTCATCTGGTTTATTAACCAATGAAGATGAGCATAAATGGGATACAATGCTCGCTTATACACAAGATCAGTATCATGTCTCTCTTTCATTGTCTCAGCAACATGAAGATTGGTCTTCATTTAGTTACTACGCAACTGACGCTGCAGTAGCTGTTGAGGAAGACTCTAATGCTACAGCTTATGCTGCAAGAGCATACTGGAGGCCAGAAGAATCAGGAAGTGCGATGCCTGAAATCTCTGTTGGTTACGATATTATCAATCTGGAAGGGCAAACAGGTAACAGTGTTAAAGAAGCAAGTAGTTACTTTGTTGGTTTAGGTTGGCCTGATATGTTCCAAGACTCTGATTACATCGGAATAGGTTTTGGTCAGCCATTAAAGGTTGATGAAACAGCTAATGGTGCAGCTGCTGATGATGCAGGCCTAAGTCCATTCTTATGGGAAGTAAGTTACTCCTTCAAGCCAAATGATTCAATAACAGTGATTCCTGCTGTATTCGGTGGAACTGATATCCAAAGTTCAACTGATCAAGATATCTTTGGAGCAGCAGTAACTACTAAGTTTAAATTCTAAATTCTAGGTTCTAGACTTAATATAAAAAGGGGCACTTAAATGCCCCTTTTTTCTTTTAAAAATTCGTAATCTATAATTCTAGAATGGTTTACAGTTTACCAACAATTTTCTCCTTCTCCAATAGGAACACATACACTTGCTTTTGCTGCTTCATCCGCCAATTTTTGAGCTTGTTCATCAAGAATGAAATCAGCTTCTATAGGCATATCTGTATTCCATTCTTTAAGTCCTCCTAAGTCACTTTCTTCTGCTTTTAAGCTTGAGCTTCCAGTAGAGGTCAGAGCTACTACACTAGTTGTTGCTAAGAATAATGCAATGGAAGTTTTTTTGTTCATTTAATTAATCTTTCTGTGTACATAATAAATAGTTTGGGCTAATCTTTCTAATCGATGTATAAAATGATGCTTGTTGAATTGCTTATTTAATTGCCTAGTCTTCTTAAGAAATTCGAATATGATTTATAAATTAGATCAACTTCTTCTGATCTGCCATATTTAGAAAGTAATGATCTTGCCGCAGCATCTAGATCAAACAAATATTCTCTTTCTTCAATGCTTTTTACATAGCTTTCAATCCAACCAATAAATACTAATCTCTCACCATCAATAACTTTTTCTACTGAATGTAAATATGTACTTGGATAAATTATTATCTCACCTGCATCAAGTTTAAATTTTTCTTCTGAGTTTAACCCCTCTATTGATAAAGCACCGCCTTCATATTTTTTTTTACAATTTAAAAATACTGTAAAAGATAAATCTGCTCTTCCAGACGACATATAAGCATTATCAATATGACGTCCATATTTCATCCCACTTGTAGATTTTGAAAAGATTGTTCCATGAATTTTTTTTGGTAAAGCAAAGCTCTTGATTAGTTCATTACTAAGGATTTTTTTTGTAATCAATCCAGAAAACTTTATTGATAAATCTGAATCTCTTGTCAGTTGTAAATTATTTTTTCCTTTAGCGGCATGCTTTCCGGCAGTTAATTTGCCATCTTCCCATTCTAGTGAATCTTTTGCTAAATTTTTTCTGAGGATTTCTAATTCTTCAGAATTCAATAGTTTATGAGTTAAATAATTCATACTTGATATAAAAAATGATACAAATCAATGTATAGAAATTCTCTTTGTGAGGCCTTGCTATGGAGATAGATATAAAGTAACCATAGATACTATTTCGAAAAAGTGCAAAATCTAAAAAAACTACTTAACTCAGTATTAACATGTACATTTTTGCTAAACATTAATATACCTGCTAATTCAACAGAAAAAGAAGTCAAAGTTTATTCTGGTAGACATTACAACACAGATAGAAGTGTTTACAAAAAATTTGCTGAAGAAACTGGTATAAAAGTTCGACTCATCGAGGCTGCTGGTATATCTTTAATCGAAAGGTTAAAAAGAGAAGGAAAAAATTCTCAAGCTGATTTAATATTGCTAGTAGATGCCGCAAGAATCACTAATGCAGCCAAAGCTGGATTACTTCAACCAATAAATTCTTCTAATTTAGAAAATGATGTACCTGTTGGATTAAAAGATCCAAATAAGGAATGGTATGCATTAACAAGAAGAGTAAGAGTTATGGTCGCCAATCCAAAAGTTGTTGATGTTAGCAAGATCAATGATTACACTGATTTGGCTGACCCTTCTTTAAAAGGGAAAGTATGTTTAAGAAATAGAAAAAGTCCATATAATCAATCTTTAGTCGCTAATCAGATACTAAATAAAGGTGAATCAGAAACTAAAGCTTGGTTAAGTGGAATGATTTCTAATGTTTCCCAACCTTTTTTCCCAGGAGATATATCTATAGTAAGAGCAGTTTCAAAAAGAAAGTGTGGTATTGGTGTCGTTAATCATTACTATGTCGCAAGAATGCTCGCTGGAATAAATGGAAGAAGAGATGCATTATATGCTAAAAGAACTACAGTTCTTACACCTAATCCTGCACATGTAAACATTAGTGCTGGTGGAGTTGCAAAGTACGCAACAAATAAAAACGAAGCGATTAAGCTTCTCGAATTCTTAGCATCTCCTGAAGGAAGTAAAGGTTTGGCTGCTCCAACTTTTGAACATCCTTTGAAGGAAGTTAATCAGAATGAAATAGTTAAGAACTTTGGAGACTTTACCCCTGATAGAATAACTGTAGAAGATCTTGGAGAAAAAAATTCTTTAGCTATTAAACTTATGAGAGACGCAGGGTGGGATTGAAAATTAAGATAATTATATAGTCCATAATTTTTTTCTTCATTACGTGCATACTTAATAAGCAGGCGGAGAGGTGGCTGAGTGGTCGAAAGCGAACGACTCGAAATCGTTTAATAGGAAACTATTCGTGGGTTCGAATCCCACCCTCTCCGTTTAATAATCATCCTGTAAAGTTCTATGTGGGCAATAATGTAGTCAAAATCGGTTTTTAAAGAAGTTTCTTGTCCTATATAGTCCAATATTTACCAGTGTATGCCTGATTGTGTTGGTGGATGTGTTGGTGGATATGCAATTAATCACTCAAAAATAAGTCCCATATAGTCCAGTATCTGCATATGTTGCTTGAAATTGAATTTTACCCTCTCCGTTAATTTATAGTTTCTGGAAGTCCTAAAAATGAATAATAGGGCATTTATTTGCCCTCTTCGAGTCTTATGCACTTTTCTGTACATAAAGTCGATGAAGTGCTTTTGAATCCTGAATTATTACTACTCCTACTGAATTGGAAAGGGTAGTCGCGACAACCGCAAAGCACTAATACTCGGGTATTAATACTCTATTAATTTCAGTTGAATAAGAGGATAATTAAGGAGTAGAGATATAGGAGGTTTTATGAGACTTACCACTCCATTCACTGCCCTAAGAAATGCAACTTCAGATATTTGGAGAATGCATGATTTTAATTATCAACTACCAAAAGATCAAAGACAAGATTATTGGGAAAAAGAATGCAAAGACCACCCAACAAGTTCTCATTGCAAAGTTTACTAAAGCTAATATAAACTCAAGAATTTAAAAAGGCCCTTTTGAGGGTCTTTTCTTCTAAGTAAGTAGATATTCTTTTAGTATAAAAATAAAGAAAATATGACTATTAATAATTCAATATCTAAATATGATTGGCAATACATCCTAAGCGCATCTCTTTTAATTTCAGTTTTTATACTTACAGATTTAATTGGAGTTATTGATAAAGAATATTTTTACTTTGTACCAAAATTAATTAGTGATCAACCTTATAGGATTTTCACCTCAATCCTAATTCATGCAGATTTAAATCATTTATTATCAAATATTGGTGGAATAATCATTACTAGATATTTTTTGATGAGACTTGGAATAGAAAGCAGATATTTTTATGTGAAATTTATTTTAATTTGTTCTTTTTTGAATTTTTTTATTATCTGGTTTTACGAAAAGATCTTATCGTTTTTTAATATTTATCCGAATTATGCCTCTTTAGGATTTAGTGGAATAATCTATGCTTTATTTGGATTCTTACTGTTAACGTCTTTTTATGGAAAGAGTAACTTTTTAGGCAAAAAAATTGGTTTAAAATCTAATTACGAAGTGCAAAAAATGTCAAAGACAATATGCCTTATAGGTTTGATTTTTTCATTTTTGCCAGGGGTAAGTTTGTTAGGTCATTTAAGTGGATTTATTGCAGGGTGTTTTTTATTCTTGATCTAAATAAGATAATTCTTTATTGATTGAATTAAGTAGATATTTACCCAAATATCCAACTTTTTTTTATTATTTACTTCTAAACTAATCAATTTTGATATCGAAAGTAACTACTATTCCAATACTTATAAGCAGTAGTCCTATCGCAATTTGGGGTGAAGGTAATACCATATAAGACTTATTTACAACCAGCCTATCGAATCTTACCCAGTAACGATGAAAGATTGAGTAATATTAACTCTGAATAAAGCATCACCTTAAAAATGGCAAAAGTAGAAAATGATCTTGATATATATTACGCAGTTGGAAATGCAAATACTCAAAGACAAGAAAACGAAATTGCAGCAATAATGAAAAAACGTAATTCTGCAGGATGGAAGTTGATATCAACAAGTACCGCAATAGTAGATACTAAAAACCAGTTTTCAAATCTTTATCTATTTTGGGAAAAGAATTAGTAATCAATATTGTAGATACTTTATATCTTTCCCCAGTAAGTTTTACAAATTAGAAACTCTTCACACATTAATCTCTAATAAGTAAATTCTCTTTTCTTTGAATTAGGGTATTTCTTTATGTCCAGAAATGAAAAACTGGCACATGTGACAGTTAAGCAACATTCCATTTAGCCCTTCCACAAAAAAGAATTTAATGAGATAGTTTAAATACGTGTGAAGGAGTGGTTTTACTGAAACAGTGGAAACAAGGAAACACTTGATTTAGTAAAACCTTTAAAGACCCTAATAATGGGTCTTTTTTTTATGCAAATTCATTTCCTCTATTAACTTTCATGTGTTTCCTCAAGTATTCCCTATAAATTAAATTTGATAGTGGATAAAGTGAGTTACTTGCTAAATATTTCCTGTTTGGTTCTATAATTCCCCTGTAAGAAAAGATGTTATTTGCCCTCTACGTTTTTGATAATCATCATTAATGTTCATCTCATATGAATCAAAAAGATCTAAATTTTAAATCAGTAATTTTTAAAATATTTTTTACCTATTTAGGGGTTTATTTTCTTGCTCTAATATTTAAATATACCTATGATCTTGAGTCCCTTTTTAATAATATCCAATACAAATATTTGATTGCTTTAAATATAGTTTCTATATTTTTAGGCCTCCCTTTATCAATTATTTTTGATTTTATCTTAATAAAGATTTTTGGGTTAAATTATGTTTTATTCTTTTCTCCTTCTTTAACCATTTTAAGTGTTATTCAAGTTCTTATTCTGAGGAAAATTAAATTTAAATTTTCTAGAAATATATTATTTTTAAAAAAACCAGAAAAAAATAATCTTTATAAATTTTTTGACAATATTACTTTCAAATCTTTTTATATTTTAATCATTAGATCTTTCCCAATCTTACCTCATGTTTTGGGTAGCTATATTATTGCCTCGTCAAAAATTAAAAAGAAAGTTATTCTAATAAACACATTTTTTGGATCATTTTTTTACTATTTTTTCCTTTATCTAATAATTAGGTAAAGTTTAATGAAATTTATTTTTCCCAAAAGGGGTCTGTAGTTAAAGAAACCCGCAATGTACATTGTTTATTATTTTTAATTTCACTTATACAAGCCCTAATTGTTTCACCATTTACATCTATTTCACAGGCTCCACAACTTCCTGTGAGGCAGCCAGTAGGGATTTCTAATCCTGCTTTTTCAGCAGAATAAAACCAGTCATCACCATCTGAAACAAATGTTTCTTTATTGTTTGGCCATATTACTTTTATATTTTTTTTTTCTTTCAACTTAAAAATGATTTGAGATTTAAATGTTTATGGAATTCATTCGCAAGATTATCAATAATGTGTTGTCTCTTCTCTTTATAAGAGATTGATTTTTTATTTAATATTGGTATATTTTTACTCTTCCTTATTAAATTAATATATTGAACTCTCCAACTGTCATTTTCAAAGATCCCATGAATGTATGTACCTGCAATAGTTCCTCCTTTATTATTTTCTTTGTACCAACCAAGGTCTGAATCTTTAAAAATAGGATTAATCATTAATGAACTCTGGATGTCATTTAATACAGTTTGACCATTATGAATTTCAAATCCATTAATTTCTGATTGGCACGGCCATATAGATTTAGATTTGATTTGACGTGTTAATTTTTTTTTAAAGAAAGTCGTTTTTAATGGAAGTAATCCAATACCTTTAATTTTTTGTTCAGAATAATTTTTGGAACCCTCTTTTAAATAAGGATCTTCAAGTGTAGTCCCTAACATTTGTAAACCTCCACATATGCCAATAATATTTCCTTTGTTTTTTGAATAGTCCCTTATATCCTTAGATAATCCAGAATTCTCAAGAAATATTTGATCTTTAATCGTTTGTTTACTGCCCGGCAGAATAATGAAGTCATACTTACTTAGGTTTTGTGATTTTCTTATCCATTCAATAAATATTGTTTCTTCATTTTCTAGGGGATCAAAATCCGAGAAGTTACTAATAGATGGTAATTTTATAATTCCAACTTTGATTTCAGGATTTTTAGAAAGTGATTTTTTCTCTATTAAATCTAAAGAATCCTCTGGAGGAAATGAATCATTTAACCATGGAATAATGCCAATAACAGGGATTTGAGTCTTACTCTCTATCCATTTCTTCCCATCTTCAAATAATGAAAGGTCTCCTCTAAATCTATTTATAATAATTCCCTTAATAAGCTTCTTTTCTTCAGGCTTCATTAATTCAAGAGTACCAATTATTTGTGCAAATACGCCTCCCCTTTCAATATCAGTAACCAAAATGCAATTTGCATTTAAATACTTAGCAACTCTTAAATTAGTCAGATCTCTATGAATTAAATTCATCTCTACCGGACTTCCAGCCCCTTCGATAATTAAACGGCAATTCGGATTCCCTTCGTAAATAGACTTTAAACTTTTTTTAATTACTTCCCAGCCTGGGTAAAACCAATCTTTATAGTAATTTTGTGCGGTTGTGGTTCCTATGCTTTTGCCAAGGTGAATAATCTCGCTTATTGAGTTTCCTTGTGGTTTTAATAAAATGGGATTCATCTCCGCAGAGGGATTAATTCCACAAGCAAAAGCTTGAAGTGCTTGTGAATATGCCATCTCTCCACCTTCCCAATCAACCCAAGCATTGTTACTCATATTTTGTCCTTTAAAAGGTATTGGTTCTTCTCCTAAATTTTTAAGAATCCTGCAAATAGCAGTAACGGTTAACGATTTACCTGCTCCACTGGAAGTACCTAGGACCATTATTGGTTTCTTTATTTCATGTAATTTTGCTTCTAACTCCATTAGTAATTTATATTAATTTTAAAATTTATTAATTATTAAATTGAATTATAATTTGTTAAAAAATTTGTGTTAATTCTAGCCTCTGCTTCTCAATCTAGAAAGAAATTACTAGAAAATTGTCAAATCGAATTTATCCAAATATCAAGTGAATTTGATGAAACTACTATTCAAGAAAAGAATATATTTAATTTAGCTTTGGAATTATCTTTTCAAAAGGCTAATAATATATCTGGAAATATTCAAAACATATCATTGCCCGAAGAATTTAATTATGGTCCTTTGGAAATACTTGGGTGCGATTCAATTTTTGAATTTAAAGGAGAAGCTTATGGAAAACCATCTAATAAAGAGGAAGCATTTAATAGATGGAAAAAAATGTCTGGAGAGTTTGGATTTTTACATACTGGTCATACTCTAATAATTGGGAATTTTGATTCAACTTCCAAAATTTTTAAAATCACTGAAATAATAAAAAAGACAGTAAGTTCAAGAGTTTATTTTTCTAATTTGGAAGATTGGGAAATTAAGAGTTACGTAGAAACAAATGAACCTTTATATTGCGCCGGGGGATTTGCCTTAGAAGGTATAGGGGGTAAATATATAGAAAAAATAGAAGGTTGCTTCAGTAATGTAATGGGATTAAGTTTGCCATGGCTTAGAGAAAATTTATGTAGATAATAAAATCGAGCAAAAAAAAACCCTATCCAAAGATAGGGCTTTTTTAGTTGAGTTAGAAATTAATCTAAATCAGGCATTTCTAGAGCTGGTTCACTCTTTCTGTCGATTCCTTTTTCGAAACCAGCAGCGGCTGCTCTAGCACGTCCAGCATGCCAAAGATGACCAATGAATGTAAACCATCCTAGGAAGAATTGAGCTGCAGCTAACCATTGTCTTAAGTTAACGAAGTTAACAGCATTAGGCTCTGTAATGATTCCACCAACAGAGTTGATAGAAGCGTTTGGAGCATGAGTCATATATTCAGCTGCTCTTCTTACCTGCCAAGGCTGAATATCATTTTGGATTTTCTCAAGGCTCAATCCATTAGGTCCTCTTAAAGGCTCTAACCATGGCCCTCTGAAATCCCAAAATCTCATTGTTTCACCACCAAATATAATTTCACCAGTAGGAGATCTCATGAGATACTTACCTAGACCTGTTGGTCCCATTGTTGAACCTACGTTAGCTCCAATTCTTTGATCTCTCACTAGGAAAGTAAAGCTTTGAGCCTGTGAAGCTTCAGCATTTGTTGGGCCATAAAACTCTGAAGGGTAAGCAGTGTTGTTAAACCAGATGAAAGTTGAAGCAATAAAACTTGCTACACAAATTCCACCAAGAGCGTAACTTAATAGTCCTTCACCATTCCAGATAAAAGCTCTTCTTGCCCATCCAAAAGGTTTGGTAAAGATATGGAATATTCCTCCAATAATTGCAGTAATACCCACGTAAACATGTCCACCAACAATATCTTCAATGGAGTTGACACCGATTATTGAACCAGCTCCTCCCCATGGAGATCTAAATAGATAACCAAGAATAACTCTTGGGTCTAAGGTTGGGTTTACAAGTCTGACTTCACCACCACCAGGTGCCCATGTGTCATATGCACCGCCAATAAAACACCAGTTTACTGACCATGCTAGTGCACCTACACCTAGAACAATCAAATGATATCCGAGGATATTTGTCATTTGATTTTTGTCTCTCCAATCGGTTGAGAAAAATGGAAAATCTTCTTCAAGTTTTTCTGGACCTGCTAATGAATGGTAAATACCACCAAAACCAAGTACAGCGGAAGCTATCAAGTGAACCACGCCTGCCTGGAAGAAAGGCATGATATCAGTAACTTCACCACCTGGGCCTATTCCATAGCCAAACATTGCAACGTGTGGCATACAGATTAAACCTTGCTCCCACATTGGTTTATCAAAAGTAAAATGATTAACCTCAAAGAGCATCATTGCTCCCGCCCAAAAGACTATTAGTCCAGAGTGAGCAATGTGAGCTCCTAATAAACGTCCAGATAAATTGATTAATCTAGCATTACCTACGTACCAGGCATAACCAGTTTCCTCAATACTTTGGTTTGGAGCTCTTAATAAATTATTAAAGGGCGTTTCCACGTGGAAGAACCTCCTCAGGGAATACAAAGTTTTCGTGTGGTTGATCCACAGAAGACATCCATGCTCGCATACCTTCGTTCAAAAGTATATTTTTTGTATAGAAAGTTTCAAATTCTGGATCTTCTGCCGCACGGATTTCTTGGCTTACGAAATCATAAGCTCTTAAGTTAAGTGCTAAGCCGACAATACCTATTGAAGATGTCCACATACCCATAACAGGTACAAATAGCATTAAGAAATGTAAGAAACGCTTGTTTGAGAAAGCAATACCGAAGATTTGACTCCAGAATCTATTCGCTGTAATCATTGAATAAGTTTCTTCTTCTTGAGTAGGGTCAAAAGCTCTAAATGTTGAACTTTGAACCTTACCATCTGTATAAATACTTGTATCTTCATACAAAGTATTTTGTACTGTAGCTCCATGAATAGCGCATAGTAGAGCACCACCAAGAATTCCAGCAACACCCATCATGTGAAATGGATTTAAAGTAATATTGTGAAAACCTTGAATGAACAGAATGTAACGGAAGATTGCTGCAACACCGAATGAAGGTGCGAAGAACCAACTATGCTGTCCTAAAGGATAAATAAGGAAAATACTTGTAAATACTGCAATTACTGCTGAGAATGCTAAAGCGTTGTATGGTCTAATTCCAACAAGGCCAGCAATTTCAAACTGACGAAGCATAAAACCAATTAGGCCAAATACTCCATGTAATGCAACGAAGTTCCAAAGTCCACCAAGCTGTAGCCATCTTACGAAACTACCTTGGGCTTCAGGACCCCATAAAAATAGAAGACTGTGTCCCATGGCATCACCAGGGGTGCTTACAGCTGCTGTTAAAAAGTTACAACCTTCAAGGTATGAGCTTGCAACTCCATGTGTGTACCAAGAGGTAACAAATGTTGTTCCGACGAACCAACCACCTATCGCAAGATATGCACAAGGAAGTAGAAGTAATCCGGACCAACCAATAAATACAAAGCGGTCGCGCTTCAACCAATCATCGAGGACATCAAACCATCCTCTTTGTGGGGCGCTACCAACTGCGATCGTCATGAGAAATCGTTTTTTAGCTTCGGGATACGCAGAGACTGTAACAAAGATTGAGAGTAATGTGGGGAAATATTTGTATATCTGAAATGCCTTGTAAAGCTTTCCTGACTTTTTTATTAAAAATTAGGTAAGAATACTCCCTTAGTTTGTTAAATTATCTGAATTAGGCTCTAAAAAAAGATAAAAATGAATTCAGACCTCACGTCATTCGATAAAATCGAACAAAAAATTGGTGGATCAAGAAAAATTTCAAATTACATTATTGGAGGAATGTTGACTATAGGAGGTATTGGTTTTCTTTTGGCCTCTATATCTAGCTATACAGGAAGGGATTTATTACCTTTAGGAAATCCTTCAACTTTATTGTTTATCCCTCAAGGAATAATAATGGGAGCATACGGAGTAATAGCTAATTTATTGAATTTTTACTTGTGGTATTTGGTTTACATAAACTTTGGTTCAGGAAGTAATTATTTTGATAAATCCTCAAAATCTGTAGAAATAAAAAGAAAGGGATTATTTAAAGATGTTGAAGTTAAATTAAATTTTGATGAAATTAAATCTGTTAAGTTAGATATAAGTGAGGGATTTAATCCTAGAAGAAGAATTGCTCTAGTATTAAAAGGTAGAAAAAAACCTCTCCCTTTAAGCGGTGCGGGTGAACTAAAACCACTGCTTCAGGTTGAAGAAGAAGGAGCTCGTCTAGCTAAATTTTTAGATGTTAATTTGGAGGGCTTAAAATAAAAAAAAAATATTTTTTAATAACATTATTTTCTATACAGGTTTTGCTGTTGGTTCAAGCTTGTAGTTATAAAAGTAAGATTGATCCAAATTATTACTGCCAAAAACTTAAATTTAGTTGTATTCAAAGTAATAAAGTAATTAATTTTAAAACTTCAAAAGGTGATTTTGCGGTAAAATTATTTGGCAAAGATAACCCAGTAACAGTATCAAATTTTCTGGAAAACGTTGAAAATAATATTTATGTAAATCAAAAATTTTATAAAATAATAAACTATCCCCAAATAAGATTTATACATGGCGGCGTTAATCCAGAAGATAAATCTTATATAGAACGAAAACAAAACCTGAATAAGATAAGTCCAACAATACCTTTAGAAATAAAATTCAAAGAAGAAGTAAAACCGAGATATAACTATCAAGTAAAAAATCCTAGTGAAACAGTAAATTTAGTTAATACTTTTGAGAGTGGATCAATCGCTATGGTTAAAAGCGGTAAGGATAAGTCTTCATCTACTGAATTTTTTTTCGTAACGACTAAGATCCCAGAACTAGATGGAAGATATTCGATTTTTGGAAAGATTATTAAAGGATTAGACGTACTCGAAAAAATCAATAAAGAAGACTACATTAAGGCAGTCCAGATTTCTAATTAAATTTCTAGAGAATATTTATTTATTTTCAACATTTCTGTATTAACTCCTGAAGAGCGTTTAAGAGCTACCTTACCAGTCCTCGCTATTTCAAGGATGCCGTATGGCTCGAGTAATTTCTCTAGAGCAACTAACTTCCCAGGATCTCCAACTACCTCGAGAGTTAAGGCCATATCTGATACATCAACAACTTTTGCACGGAAGATTTGTACTATATCAAGGATATTACTCCTAGTATCTTCTTTCGATGAAACTTTTAGTAACATCAATTCCCTTTCAACAGCTGCGAGATTAGTAAAATCTACGACTCCCAGAACATTAAATAACTTATTAAGTTGCTTAGTCATTTGTTGAAGAGTTTCATCATCACCCTCTACTACCATTGTTAATCTTGAAATTCCTTTAGATTCTGCAGGTCCTACTGCAAGGCTATCTATGTTGAACCCCCTTCTGGCGAAGAGACCTGAGATTCTACTCAAGGCTCCAGATTCATCTTCTACAAGAACTGATAATGTATGTTTCATATTTTAAAAGGTTTTTAAATCTCTAATCCATTCATAAGAAATTCTATTGAATACTGAAGGGTCTTCATCATGGATACAATGCCCTGAATTGGATACTATTTTTAATTTTACCCATCTATGGAAATTTGCAATCTTTTTACCAACAAACAAAGGTATGAAATTATCTTTTTCGCCCCAAATTAATAAAAAAGGAACTTTTTTTGAGGCGCTAAGTTTTCTCAAAAGGTAAGAAGCTTTAAATTTTTCATCTCTAGAAGACATTCCAATACACATTGCTCTTAATGCTCTAGCTGAAGTTCTCCTTAAAACTGGTTTTGTAACCAAATCTATTAGTTCGCGATCAATATTATCTTTTTTAAAATAGGCAGAATTTAGTCCCAGTTTAATAAACCCTAATTTAGTTATTAAAAATAAAATAAACTCCAAAGGGAAAAACAAAAAAAATATTGTTATGAATCTATCTTGAAATTTCTTAAATGATGATTTTTTTGTTATGGACTTTTTATTTTCTTGAATTTGATCTGGTAAAGGCGATGCAATAACTGTTGCAATCTGATCCTCTAATGAAACAGCACATGTTAAAGCAACTAGTGATCCAAGGGAATTGCCAATAAGAATTACTTTCCCAGAATTCTTTGGTCTTATTACCTGTGTAATAAAGTCTTTCACTTGATCACACCAAATCTCATTATTTAATTTTCCAATTTGTCTAATCCCAGGTTGATCTGAATCCCCAAATCCTATTAAATCCAAAGAATAAGAGGCAAAATTCTTTTTTGCAAAATACTCTAAATTGTTTCTCCAATGTTTTCGACTTGCTCCAAATCCATGGAGAAAGATAATTGGAATCTCATTTTCTTCGCCTGTAACACTCCAACAAATTTTAAAACCATTCCAATTCCAGTAATTAGGAATGTTTATATTTTTTTTAAAATTATTATTCATATATTCAAAAAATTTTCAAGATATTTGAATTATCCACATTTTTAACAAATAATTGTATTTTGAATGTAAATTATAGTAATCATTCAATTTTACTATGGCTAAAGAAATTTTTAGTATTGCAGCAGTTTTTTGGATACTGATACCAATAGGATTAGTTGGTGGTGCTTTGTTATTAAAGTTTCAGGGAGACTGATTCTCACGGATACATCACAATTTGAGTTATGGTCTTAAAGTTAAGTAAATCTTAAGTATGAAGATTCTTTTAGTAGGAGCAACAGGGACACTTGGTAGACAAATAGCAAAGCAAGCTATAGAAGAGGGACATGAAGTAAGATGCTTTGTAAGAAATCCAAGAAAAGCTTCCTTTCTACAAGAATGGGGTTGTGAGCTAACAAAAGGTAATTTATTAAATTCTTCTGATATCGAATATGCATTGCAAGATATTGAAGTAGTTATTGATGCGGCGACTAGTAGGCCAGATGATCCTAAAAGTATTTATGAAATTGATTGGGATGGAAAACTTAACTTATTCAATGCTTGCGAATCTTTAAACGTAAAAAGGGTAATATTCCTTTCTATCCTCCTAACAGAAAAGTTTAGAAATGTTCCTTTAATGGACATTAAATTTTGCACTGAAAAACTTCTTGAAAAATCTGATTTAGACTATACAATCTTCAAATGTGCAGCTTTTATGCAAGGAGTTATTGGTCAATTCGCAATCCCAATCTTGGATAGTCAAGCAGTGTGGATGAGTGGGACTCCAACTAAAATTGCTTATATGAATACACAAGATATGGCGAAAGTTGTTGTAGCAGCAGTAAATAATCCAAAAACTCACAGAACATCATTGCCATTAGTAGGTCCCAAAGCATGGGATTCAAATGAAGTTATATCTTTATGTGAAAAATTTAGTGAAAAAAAGGCGAAAATTTTTAGAGTTTCCCCCTTCCTTATTAGTGTTACTCAAAAAGTAGTTTCCTTTTTCCAAGATTCTCTAAATGTTGCTGAGCGATTGGCTTTTGCTGAAGTAACTAGTAGTGGTGAATCATTAGATGCTGACATGAGCAAAACTTACGAAATATTGGAAGTTAAAAAAGAAGATATGACCTCACTAGAGAGCTATATAAAGGAGTATTATCAACAAATACTTAAAAGATTAAGGGAAATGGAAGCAGATCTTAATATTGAAGAAAAAAAGAGATTACCTTTTTAATATTGCAATTTTAGAATCAGATAGTATATTTGTACTATATTAAATATTATTGACCTATGTCTGTTTCTAAGTCTAAAAACCTTGAACGAAAATTAGATAATTTTGCAAAAGAAGCAAAAAATGAATTGAATAATGTTTGCGGATCTTCATTATGGGAAAGCCTTGGGTTTGTTTTTTTTGATCAATTAGAAGATTCTGAAAAAATTGCGAAAGCAAATTTTTACTATGGACAACTTCAAATAATTAATGAAATTAAATTTTCAATTTGAATTGAATTGCATATTTTTACGTGTGTAATTTTTTTTAAATCAATTTTGGCCAATCTTTTTCTGATAATATGTACTTAGTAAAAGATTAATTAATGATTGAAACTTCAGGTGTAATAGAAAAAGAGCAGGGGAATGGATTTTATTTGGTTACCTTAGAACAACCTGAAGGACATCAATGTTTATGTAGAGCTGCAGGTAAATTGACTAAATTTAGAATTAAATTATTAGCTGGAGACAAAGTGTTAGTTGAGATAAGTCCTTATGATCTTTCTAGAGGGAGGATAACTTATAGAGAGAGGAATGCAGGCAATGCTAAACCTACCACTAATAAAAATAATCCCAAGAGAAATAATAAATAAAAAGTTACTTTAGATAATATTTTTTATCGCTTCTTTAAACTCACTTCTTTGTTTAACACCTTGCCATTGTTTTTTTAATAATTTTTCTTTAAAAAGTTGAACTGTTGGTGTGCCATTAATACCAGCTTGTTTTGCAATATCTTGATCTTTATCAATATCTATTTCAACGCCAAGAACTGCACCATCAAGTTCTTTAATTACCCTTTTTAACTGAGGTTTTAAAACATGACATGGGCCGCAACTTGGAGAACTAAAAATTACTAAGATAGGTTTTTTACTCTCGTGATAAAGTTTCCTTAATGCATAACTGCCCTTTTGCCATTCAGAATTTGAATCGAAAGTATCTTCATTAACTTCTTCTTCATTAAAATCTGATGAATTAAGTTTTTTATCTGGTTCTGGTGTTTCTCTGACTATAGTTTTTGCTAAGTTTTTCTCGGCTAGCCATCTTTCAGTAGCTAATGCTGCCATGCATCCAGTTCCTGCAGCGGTAACTCCTTGTCTCCACTCAGAATCAACAACGTCACCTGCAGCGAAGATGCCTTCAATAGATGTTTCTGGCCTTCCTGATTTGCAAGCAATATAGCCTTTATTATCTAAATCAATTTTGTTGTCCAAGAATTTTGTATTAGGTGTGTGCCCTATCGCGTAAAAAAGACCTTTTATATTGATTTCCCCTTTACCTTCTTGAGAGTGAATAGTTTCTATTCTCTCAAGCCATTCAGAGCCATCCACTTTATCAACTTTTGTATTCCAATGAATTTCTATCTTTGGATTAGCTTTTACTCTGTCAACCATTGCTGCGCTAGCCCTTAATTTTTCTGATCGAACAATCAAATGCACTTTACTTCCATACTTTGTGAGATATGCTGCTTCTTCACATGCAGAGTCGCCCCCTCCAATAACAGCTAATTCTTCATCTCTAAATTGTGGGGTGGCTCCATCACATATTGCACAAGCACTTATTCCTTTACTCCAGAATTTATCTTCATTAATTACGCCTAATCTATTTGCACTTGCTCCAGTTGCAATAATAATTGAGTTAGATTTTATTGTTCCTTCTAAAGTTTTTAATTCAAAGGGATGTGAATCGGTATTAATTGAGACCACATCACTTTCGTATAAATTAGTGCCCCATCTTTCTGCTTGAGCCTTCATTAGATCCATCAATTCAGGACCAAGTACTCCATCTGGGAAACCTGGATAATTTTCAACAAATGTTGTAGTCATTAATTGCCCACCAGGAATTCCACCAGAATTAAATCCTGTTACAAGTAATGGTTGAAGATTTGCTCGTGCAGCATATATTGCAGCTGTGTAACCTGCAGGTCCCGAACCTATAATTACAACATTTTCTACGTTTGAAATCTTCTCTTTATTTTCCATTTATTTGCTAATTTCAATATTAATAATAATAAACTAACCCGAATAATGTAGGGCGGATTTCACTCGATAGAATTATTGCTTAATCGTTGACTTTTTGATCTAATAATTTTTTTAATTCCTTTGGAAAGTTTAAAACAGAATCTTTTAAATTTTCGTTCTTTTCTCCAATATGTAATATCCACTCTCTAAATTCTTCTGCAATTGCGTAACTATCTTCATATCTTTCTAGAGTATCCATTGCAGAAATTCTATTGGTTGCCCAACAGGTCGCTATGTCGATCCTTTTTCTAACGAAATTGTCCATTCAAAGCATTAAGTTGTATATAGATAAACACACTAGAGAACTTATGTATTGTCTAATAAGTTACAACTTTGTACTTCCAAACAATAATTTAATCTTTAATTTATATTTGAGCCAATTTTTGGGTTAAATATAAAGAAAATATAAAGAAATAAAGTTAGACTGCCTCGCTGTGATTTGCAAGTAGCCTTTCAACTTCCTCAAAACCCTCTTTAGCTGAATTTATTGCAAGTTCCTCGCTAACTTTTTCTTCTGATATTAATTTTGCGGATATTTTTTTTAAAAGTGTTTCTTTCTTTTCTCTTAGTGAACTAACAATTTCTTCTTCAATGATAGATTTTATTGCTTTAGAAATTATTTTTTTATCATTTGCTTCCTCGAATGTGCCCTGAACTAATTCTTGAATAAATAATCGATGTACCTCACTACTCCGTAGAAAGCTTTCTGTGGCATTAATAATTCCTTCAACAAGAGCTTCATCAGGTTCAGAACCATTTTCTGCCAGCTTAAATTCCCAATCTAGATGTCTTCTTTGCCAACCCGCAGAGTGCAGACTTGGCATGACTGTCTGTGAATAAGTATCAACTGACATTTCATAAATTCTCTCTGCTAATTTTTCGCACCAGTCTTTACCATGCTTTTCTAGGTTTTTCTGCATTGCTTGTCTTGGAACAGCATGTCCACCATGATGACTGTGACATACTCCATCAGGACATTCGATTGCTTTTATACTCATTTGATTATTTAGTACCTCTATATTCTAGATAGCTATTTTTTATAGAAAAGAAAATATATTTTTAACAAAAATCCAAGACTTTTGACTTTCTTCAATTTATATTTAGTATGTTAAAAAAATAAATAAATTGACAAAGATACTTATTCCTTCCGAAACAAGCTCTGGTGAAAGGAGAGTTTCAGCTACGCCAGAAGCTGTAAAGAAATTAAAAAGCCTGGGATGTGATGTTTATATTGAAAGTTCAGCAGGAAAATTATCAGGATTTAGTGACTTATCATATGAAGAATCGGGCGGAAAAATAATAAACAACGTAGATCAAAAAATTTGGGGTGAAGCTGACTTAATATTTTGTGTTCAAACTCCATCAGAGGATAATCTAACTAAGTTAAAGAAAGGCGCTGTTCTTATTGGTCTTCTTAACCCATATGGTAATAAGGAGCTTCTTAGGATTATAAATAGTAATAAGATTTCAGCTTTATCACTAGAGTTGCTCCCGAGGATCAGTAGAGCTCAATCTTCTGATGTTCTCTCTTCACAGGCCAATATTGCTGGATATAAAGCAGTTCTTTTGGCTGCAAGTGAGTTAGATAGATATTTCCCAATGCTTATGACTGCGGCAGGGACAGTCCAACCTGCCAAAGTAGTGGTTCTTGGTGGAGGCGTTGCAGGATTACAGGCAGTTGCGACAGCAAAAAGACTTGGAGCAATAGTATTTGTATCTGATATTAGACCTGCTGTTAAAGAACAAGTAGAGTCCCTCGGAGCAAGATTTATAGAACTTCCTGAAGTTGAGGAAAAGCCCGGAGAGGCAGGAGGTTATGCAAAAGCAGTAACACCCGAATTCCTATCAAAACAGAAGGCAACTTTAACTAAATATTTATCTGAAGCTGATGTTGCTATATGTACTGCGCAAGTTCTAGGTAAAAAGGCCCCTGTTTTAATAGACTCTCCTATGATTGAAAAAATGAGGTCTGGTGCAGTAGTTATTGATTTAGCAGTTTCTCAGGGAGGGAACTGCGAAGGATCAAAATCAAATGAAACTATTATCAAAGATGGGGTAAAACTTATAGGAGCGGGCGAATTACCCTCTTCAGTTCCTTATGATGCAAGTTCACTTTATGCTAAGAACTTAACATCTTTGATTACACCATTTATAAAAGATGGTGTAATTAAATTAGATAAAGAGGATGAACTCATTTCTGGATGTTTATTAAGCGATGAAGGAGTTGTTCTTCAAAATAAAGTTTTTGAAAATTGAGGTTTTAAAATTATGTCTTTTATAAGTCTTCTTTGGGTTCTTTTACTTGGTAGTTTGTTAGGCCTCGAGTTAATTGGAAAAGTTCCTCCTACTCTTCACACACCTCTAATGAGTGGAGCAAATGCAATTTCAGGAATAACAATGCTTGCAGCCTTGACTTTAATTGTAAAAGCAGAAGGTAACGTACCACTTTTAATCATTGGTTCAGTTTCTCTTGGATTCGCTCTTTTCAACGTTGTAGGCGGTTTCTTTGTAACTGATCGAATGCTCGCGATGTTTAGTCGTAAACCATCAAATAAGAAGTAATTTTTAACATGAATCTACCTGTAATCATTAAATTCGTTATTGACCTTCTAGCAGTACTTTTACTGGCGTTGGGAATAAAAGGGTTGTCAAAAGTAAAGTCAGCAAGGGATGCCAATAGATTAGCTGCATTTGCAATGTCGCTATCAGTAGTAGGATTACTTTCTTATTATTTAGGCACTTCTGGTATTGCTATTCAGTCTTGGATTTGGATAATAATTGGATCAATCATAGGTAGTTTATTCGGAGCAATTCTTGCAAAAAAAGTACCTATGACCTCCATGCCTGAAACAGTGGCATTGTTCAATGGTTGTGGAGGAATGTCATCACTTTTAGTGGCCTTAGGAGTAGCTATTTTCCCTATGTCTGGTGGCCAAGAAAATTTTGATTTCTTTAAGTCACTGATTAACGAAGTTTCAATATCTGTTTCTATATTTGTTGGTGCCATAACTTTCACAGGTTCAATTGTGGCGATGGCAAAGTTACAGGGTTGGTTGTCAACTCCAGGATGGACTCAGAGCAAAGTTAGACATTTTGTAAATATTGTTTTTGCAGTTGCTTCCTTGATAGCCTTTTTTGATTTGATAAACGGCAATACAAGTTCTATTTGGCTTTTGGTTATAGTTTCTTCTTTATTAGGTATTGGAGTTACTTTACCAATTGGTGGAGCTGATATGCCAGTCGTTATATCTTTATTAAATAGCTATTCAGGGATTGCAGCAGCAGCAGCAGGTTTCGTTGTAGATAGTCAGCTTTTGATAGTAGCAGGCGCAATGGTTGGAGCAGCAGGTCTAATACTTACTCAAGTAATGTGCAAGGGTATGAATAGATCATTGGTCTCAGTTCTTTTTGGAGGATCTTTATCTGCGCAAAGTACGACCTCTTCTGGTTCAGGAGAATATACAAATATAACTTCTTGCAGTGTTGAAGAATGTGCATTGACTTTAGAGGCAGCCAACAAGGTAATTATTGTTCCTGGTTATGGCCTAGCGGTAGCTCAAGCTCAACATACTTTAAGGGAAGTGACAAAAAAATTAGAACAAAACGGTATTGAAGTTGTTTACGCAATTCATCCTGTAGCAGGGAGGATGCCTGGACATATGAATGTACTTTTAGCAGAAGCAGATGTTCCTTACGAACAACTTAAAGAGATGGACGTTGTAAATCCTGATTTTCCAGCAACGGATGTTGTTTTAGTTTTAGGAGCAAATGATGTGGTTAATCCTCAAGCTAAAAATGATAGCTCTTCTCCTTTATATGGCATGCCAGTTCTTGATGTGCAGGAAGCAAGAACGGTATTTGTAATTAAACGTGGTATGAGTGCAGGTTACTCCGGAATAAAAAATGATTTATTTGATTTACCAAATACCTCAATGGTCTTTGGTGATGCAAAAAAGGTACTGAATGATTTGATTGGAGAATTAAAGGATCTTGGGGTTGGGGAGAAATAATAGCATATCTTTTAGTTTTTCAGATTACCTAAAAAATAAGCCATTTCAAGAAGTTTTACCTTGGATAGGTGGCGACTTACAAACTTTGAGAGATACTTTTGTTATTGATTTTGGTAAATCAAAAAAAAATAAAAAAATATTCTTTCCGATTAATAAAATTCTTTCTAAAAAATTTGAATGTGATTATCTTTTAGGGTTTTTAGAATTACCTGATAACTTAGACTCACTTAGGGGTTTTGTAATCGTTACTCATGGATTAGGAGGCTCAACTAAACGGTTTGGTTTAAGAAGAATCTCTAGGAAATTAGCAAATAATGGTTTTGGTGTTCTTAAATTAAATCTAAGAGGATCTGGATCAGCGAGATATTTAGCTAAAGGAAATTATTGTGCTAGATGCTCCAGTGATGTTATTTCAGCAATTAATTATTTTAAAAAATTGATTAATTTAGAGTTTAAAGATCTTATGAAAAGGAATAATAATCTTCCAATTTACGGAGTTGGATTATCTTTAGGCGGAACAATTCTTTTAAATGCCTGCCTAGATTACGATGAAAACAAAGGAGAAAAACTTTTAGATGGTCTTGCCTGCGTGAGTACCCCTTTGGATTTATCTTCATGCAGTCTCTGTATTGAAAAACCTAGAAATTCTATCTACCAAAAATGGTTACTTCACCGCTTAAAAAATCAGTTATGGGAGGGATTTAATGATGAAGGAAAACTACTTGATAACGAGAAATTAAGAATAAAAATTAGAAATTTAAAAAGTATAAGAGAATTTGATCAGAAATTTACAGCTCCTAGTTGGGGATTTAATTCTTTAGAAGATTACTATATTAAAGCTTCTCCAATATTTAGAATCCAAAACTCAATAAAAAAATTACCTCCAATGCTTTTTATTCATGCGAAGGATGATCCCTGGGTTCCATATAAGGATACTTTGAATTTAAGAAAAGAATCTATTGATAAATTCACTATTTTTATAACTGAAAAAGGAGGTCATAATGGTTTTCATTCGATTAATGGCTGCTGGTCAGATGAAGTCGTAAAGAACTGGTTTATTAGTATATAGGACTATTTAAAAATGGTGTTTTTTTGAAAATCCATTTTTCTATTGGCTTACCGTTAATAACATGTGAGGTAAAAATTTCAGAAATTTTTTCTGGAGAAACTTTCTCATACCAAATACCATCAGGCCAAATAAGAAGAATTGGACCGTTCTTGCATACCCTTAAACAGTCAGCTTTTGATCTTAATATATGAACGTTTTTTGTAGAGGGATCATTCTCAAATTTTTTTAAAGTCTTTTTCAGACATTCCCACGTTTTTTGACCTTCGTTGCCTTTAAAGCATTTCTGTTTTGTGGGTGTTGCACATAGTAAAAGATGTTTTTTTATATTCACTTTTATCCAATACTTACGTATTTTTTCCCTTTTTTAATTTCTTGCTCAACAAAAAGTCTGGCCCAATTGTCTACTTCAAGAATATCCTCCAATGCGGGACTCAAATTCAAATTCTCCATATGTGATTCACAGGCTTTACTTATAAATGTTGGAATTTCTTGAAAAGAAATTTTTTCTTTAAGGAATTTTTCAACAGCCATTTCATTAGCAGCATTTAAGACTGCAGGCATAGTCCCAGAAGATTTTCCTGCGGCATAGGCTAGTCCCATGCATGGATATTTAAACTCGTCTGGCTCTTTAAAAGTTAATTTTCCAATTTCACTTAGGTTTAATCTTTTCCAATTTGTTTTAAATCTTTCAGGCCAACTCATCGCGTATAAAATGGGTAGTTTCATATCTGGCCAACCTAATTGAGCTAATACTGAAGAATCTTCCATCTCAATCATTGAATGAATAATACTTTGAGGGTGGATAACTATTTCGATATTTTCGTAAGAGGTCCCAAATAAATAATGAGCTTCTATAACTTCTAATCCTTTATTCATAAGAGTTGCAGAATCTACAGTTATTTTTTTTCCCATATCCCAATTAGGATGTGAAGTTGCATCTTCCACTGTGACATGTTTTAAATCCTCAACGGCCCAATCTCTGAAAGCACCACCAGAAGCTGTTAAATGTATGGCTTTTAAACCTTTAGGTATCTCTCCTGTAGAAAAATCTGCATTTTCATAATTGGGTAATCCTTGTAAACATTGAAAGATAGCAGAATGTTCTGAATCAGCAGGTAAAAGCCTACTATTATTTTTCTTTAATGCTGGAATAACAATTGGTCCTGCCGCAATTAAAGTTTCTTTGTTAGCAAGTGCAATATTTTTCCCCGCATTTATTGCTGACATTGTTGGAATTAAGCCTGCACAGCCTACTATCCCTGTTACCACAGTATCTGCCTTATCCCACGCTGCAACAGCGTTAATCCCCTCCTTTCCACTCAAAACCAAGGGAGCACTATCCAAATCTAAGTTATTAATATTATCTTTTAAATCTTCTATAAGATTTTCATCCTCAATCGCAACTACTTCTGGTTTATGTGTTTTAACTTGTTCTGTTAATAAATTAATATTTCTTCCTGCCGAAAGAGCTACGGCTTTAAACTTATCAGGCTGCTCACTAGCAATTTCGAGAGTTTGAGTCCCTATTGAACCAGTAGAACCGAGCACAGTAATGTATTTCAATTTTCTCTGATATTTCTAATATCTTCCCATTTAAAGGTGTATTTAAAAAACAAAAATTTCAAATTGGTTTTTTTCTTAAAATTTAGACCCTTATCCATGTTGTTATTTCCTTTGATTGATCAATAAGTTCAATACCTTTTTCTTTTAATAAATTCCTGATATCATCAGCCTTTGCATAATTCTTTTCCTTTTTTGCTTTCAATCTTTCATTAATAAGCGATGATATTTCTTCTTCTGTTATTCTACTTTCTTTTACTAAAACCTCTTTTTTAAGACCAAGCACCTCAGTCAACTTTTCAAGGGTTTTAAAATTCTCAAGTAGAAAGAATTTTTCATTTAGGTCTATTTTAAAACCTTCAACCCTTTGAAATTGGTTTAAAAAGTTTTTTAATGGTTTCGCTAAATCGTAAATAATTGCAATTGCACCAGCTGTATTAAGGTCATTTCCCAGAGCCTCAGAAAATTTAAGCATTTTTTGAGATAATTCAAAACTTATTTTCTCTTTATATTCTTCTTCGATAGATTCATTTTTATTAATAGATTTAAAAGTATCTTTTGTAAGGTCAATAAAAGAAAGGGCTATATTAATATTTTTCCAAGCTTCTGAAGCACTCCTTAAAGCTTCTTCAGTAAAATCAAGTGGTTTTCTATAATTCACAGTCATAACAAAATATCGCAAAGTCATAGGGCTTATGCCTGACTTAATTAGCTCTCTGATAGTTTTAAAATTTTTAAGGGATTTACTCATCTTTTGTCCATTTACATTGACCATCCCATTGTGTAACCAATAGTTAGCTAGCTTTTTGCCATTGGCTGCTTCTGATTGGGCGATTTCATTCTCATGATGTGGAAAAATCAAATCAGAACCACCTAAATGGATATCAATAGTATCTCCTAATTCATCTTTAACCATCGCTGAACATTCAATATGCCATCCTGGCCTACCTTTGCCCCATGGCGAATCAAAAAATGGTTCATCATCTTTGGCTTTTTTCCATAGTGCAAAATCTTGCGGATTAAGTTTTTTACTATTTTCATCATTAGCCATTCTTCCTTGCTGATTAATATTTTGTTCTTGTATATTTTGATTACTTAGCTTTCCATAATTTTTATTTTTAAAAACAGAATAATAAACATCTCCATCCCTAGAGTATGCATAACCTTTGTCCTCAAGGATTGTTATGAAGGAGCAGATATTGCATATATGATTCGTTGCTCTTGGCATACTATCCGGACGCATTATTCCTAAAGAATCCATATCTTTATGAAATTCAATAATATTTTTTTCAGATACTTCCTTCATTGAACTGCTTTCTTCTCTAGCTCTTTTTAAGATCTTGTCATCAATATCTGTAAAATTTTGAACATACTTTACTTTGAAATCACTGTAAATTAAAAATCTTCTCAATACATCCCAAGCTATATAACTTCTTGCATGACCAAGATGACATAAATCATAAACAGTAACTCCACAACAATAAATTTTAACAACATCATCAATAGGCTTAAAAACCTCAACTCTTTTGCTTAAAGTATTAAAAAGTTTGATCATCTTAAATTAAGTATTTCATAAGGTTTATTTTGTCTCCATCCAATTGTCTCCAATACCAATATCAACTAAAAGAGGCACATTTAATTTTACACAATCTTCCATAGTCTTCTTTACTAATTTCGTCGTAATTTCCAAAGAATCTGGTTCAACTTCAAACAATAATTCATCATGTACTTGTAAAAGCATTTTTGCGGGAACATTCATTTCTATGAATTTCTTATTTAGTTGAACCATTGCAATTTTAATAATGTCTGCACTTGAACCCTGAATTGGTGCATTAGCTGCGGCTCTTAATGACTGTGCTTCCATGCCAGCCCTTCTTGCAGATTGCAGGTCAATTTCGTAAGGATCTTTTCCAATTAATCTTCCAAGTCCATTTTTATCAAACTTAAATTCTCTTTTTCGACCAAAAATTGTTTTTACATAACCTTTTGATAAGGCCAGCCTTTCTTGGAGTTCAAGAAACTTGAAAATTTTTGAATATCTTTCTTTGTATTTTATTAGGAATTCTTTTGCCTCTGGAGTACTTACTCCTGTTGAACGGGCAAACTTTTTTATCCCCATTCCATAGATAACTCCAAAATTTATTGTTTTCCCAACTCTCCTTTCGTCAGAGGATATTTCTTCTTTTTCGAAAATTAATCTTGCAGTCAAAGAATGAATGTCATCATTTTTATGAAACGCATTAATTAGTATTTCTTCATTTGCTAAGTGAGCAAGTATTCTTAATTCGATCTGAGAATAATCAGCTGATAAAAGTTTCCAATTTTTTTCAGGCAAGAATGCCTTTCTGATTCTCCTACTAAATTCAGTCCTAACCGGGATATTTTGAAGATTAGGATTGCTACTACTTAGTCTCCCAGTCGCTGTAGCAGCTTGATTAAAGTTTGTATGAACTCTTCCTGTCTTTTCGTTTATAAGATTTGGAAGAGCATCAATATAGGTGCTAAGTAATTTGCTAAGAGTTCTATGTTTTATTAAATGTTGGATTATTTCATGTTCGTCGACTAATCTTTCAAGAACTACCGCATCTGTACTCCATCCTGTTTTTGTTTTCCGTGATTTTTTCTTATCCAAGTTTAATTTTTCAAACAAGATCTCACCAAGTTGTTTTGGTGAAGATAGATTAAAAGTCTCCTCTGCTAATTCATAAACTTTACTTTCAATATCTTCTAAGGTACTTTTTAGTTCTTTTGAGAGTTTATCTAAATAAGGGATGTCAATGGTTATTCCATTTATTTCCATTTGAGACAATACCGGCTCTAAGGGCAGCTCGATTTCTTCGAACAATTTGATTAAATCATTTTTTTCTGTTGAAAATCTTTCTTTAAAAATTTTGACAATCTTAAAAGTTAGAAATACATCATAACCGCAGTAAATACTCGCTTCATCAATATCAACAAATGAAAAGTCTTTATTTTTTCCAACTGTTTCCTTAAATGAAGGAGGCTTAAATCCAAATAATCTAAAACTAATTTCACTTAGCCCATGCTTCTCCTGATTATTAAGAAGATAGTCTGCTAACAAAGTGTCAAAGGTTACGCCTTTAAGATCAAGTCCGTGATTAAAAAATATTTGCCTATCAAATTTAGAATTTTGGAGTGCCTTTTCTTTTTTTGGATCTTCTATCCAAGTTCTTAGTTTTGAGAAAACATCTTCAATCGACAATTGATTGGGGGTCTCATTTTTTGTTTGATGACCAAGAGGTATATAAAATAAATCATCATTTTCTTCTCCAAGACATAGTCCTATCCCAACAAGTTCCGCATCGATTGGATTTAAACTATTAGTCTCAGTATCTAAAGAAACTATCTCATTGGTCTTTTCTAATCTTTGAATTAATTTATCAAGTAATTCAAAATCATTTACAACAGTCACATTGATTTTAGGGATTTTATTTTCACTATTTTCTAATTCATTATTGCCTGCGACTTTTGGTGCTTTCTCCTCCTCTTTAGCTACATTATTTTTGTCAAAACCACCTTTGCTGAAAGTTGAATTGAAAATATCAATTTGTCTAAGTAGTGTTGATAGTTCTAATTTTTTCAGTGACTCAGAAAGTAGTTCTTGATTTATATTTTTTAATTCATAACCGTTACTTAAAATTAAAGGTACCTCAGTATTTATTTTTGCTAAATCCCTGGAAAGAAAAGCATTATGTTTATCGTTTCTGAGCTTTTCTATAACTGAACCTTTGATGAATCCTTTATATTTCTTATCGTTGTTCTGCTGAATCTTGTCCAAAGCCTGATAGATTCCATCAAGCGTATCGTTCTCTTTTAGTAGATTAATTGCAGTTTTTGGCCCTACTCCTTTAATACCTGGAATATTATCAGAACTATCACCAGTTAGGGCTTTGAGATCAACTACTCTTTCTGGCGCAACACCTAATTTTTCTTTTACTCCATTTTCATTCATAAGAGTTGGATTTCCACTTTTCGCATATGGACCACCACCCATATAAAGTACATAAATATCTTTTTGATCATCTACTAATTGAAATAAGTCCCTATCTCCAGAAAGAATATTCACGCACCATCCTTTAGAAGAAGCATCATTTGCAATTGTGCCTAGGAGATCATCTGCTTCGTATCCTGGAGATTTAAAAATTGGTAAATTAAGGCTTTCTTCTAAAATGATTTCTAGTTGTTCAATATCCTGAAAAAAAACATCTGGTGCTACATCTCTATTGGCCTTATAATTTGGATCTAATTCATGTCTGAAAGTAGGTTTTTCGGTATCAAACGTAATACAAACACCCTCAGGACTAATATTTTTACAATTATCCAGAAGGCTTTTTAGAAATCCATAAGTGACACTTGTTGGAAATCCCTCTTTGGTAGTTAAACCTCCATCAATCCCTTTGCTAAATGCATAGAAGCTTCTAAATGCAAGTGAGTGGCCATCGACTAAAAGTAAAATTGGTTTTTTAGAGTTTTCAGATTTTAAACTCATTTTCTCTTCTTAGCCCAAGGTGGAATATCAATAAAGATTTGCTCTCCAGGTTCTAATCCATTAATTACTGAAGTTTTATTTCCACTACTAATACCAATTTCGATTTTTTCAAATTTGGGAGAATTGTTTTTATCAACTTTCAAAATTCCTTTTTCACCTTTTTCAGTGACAATAGAAACTGTTGGTACTAAGATTTTTTCTTCATTACCTTCGACTCTAAATTCAAGATCTGCAGTCATTCCAATTTTAATTTCTTCAGAAATATCTTTAAAATTTAAAGTTACTTCGAATGAGGTTACATTATTATCTTTTACAGCTCTTGTAGCTATTTTTTTAACTATTGCACTATATTTTTTTGAGGGATAAGCCTCAATTCTTACTGAGGCTTCTTGACCTATTTTTATTCTGCCAATGTCACTCTCAGGAACTTTAGCAACAATTTCTAGGCCCTCTGATAGTTCAAAAATAAAGTTTTTGGTTTTAGGGTCCGAACTTAAGTTTGTACTTGGTGTGACATAAGATCCTATCTCAGCATATTTTGCAGTTATCTTTCCTCCATAAGGAGCTTTAATTAGATAGAAACTTTTTTCAGCTTTTGCATCATTAAGTTTTGCGCTACTAATGTTGTAGTTATTTTTATAACTTTCATAGTCTTCTTTACTTACTGCGCCTTCTTGATATAAATATTCCCTTCTTAAAAATTCAGATTTTTGTTTTTCTACATTTAATTCAAGTTCTTCAATTTTATAGATAAAATCTTCATCATCAAGAGAAGCTAAAACCTGATCTTTTTTTACAAGATCGCCCTCATCTACTTTGATTTCTTTTATTACGCCTTGCTTCCGAGGCCCAATATTGCTTGTCCTTATTGCTTTTACTTCACCACTAGTATTAATTGAATCTGAGAGGATTCCTTTTTCAACTTGAACTACAAAATCAGAAATATCTTTTGACTTATTTTTCTTGAAGGAATTGGTTATAAAAACGAAAAATATAGCTAGAGAAAGCAATATAATTCCACTTCTTAGATTTATATTTTTTTTTATTAAATCAAACATTTCTTTTTAAAAGCAGAATTAGAGGATATTTAGGAACTAAATAAATAATCAAGACGATTATAATTAACTTATCCAAGATTGGTTAAGTAAATACTATATTACTAGAAGATGTTTTCTTGATAATTTTTCCATAAGTTTTTTCAAATGTTAAAAGCAGGTATTATTGGATTACCAAATGTTGGAAAATCAACTCTATTTAATGCACTTGTAGAAAATGCTAAGGCCCAAGCGGCTAATTTTCCCTTTTGTACTATAGAACCTAATAAAGGCATAGTTTCAGTCCCAGATCAAAGGTTGCAAGAGTTAGGTAATTTAAGTTCTAGCCAAAATATTATCCCAACAAAAATTGAATTTGTAGATATCGCAGGACTAGTAAAAGGAGCTAGTAAAGGCGAAGGTTTGGGAAATAAATTTTTATCAAATATTAGGGAGGTTGATGCAATAGTTCATGTTGTAAGGTGCTTTGAAGATAGTGATGTAATTCATGTTTCTGGAAAGGTAGATCCCCTGGATGACATTGAGATAATTAATCTAGAATTGAATTTAGCTGATTTATCTCAACTCCAAAAAAGAAGAGAAAGAATTAAAAAACAGGTTAGAACTAGTAAAGAGGCAGCTAAAGAAGATACCTTACTAGAAAAAATTGAAGAAGAGCTAGAGAAAGGCCTTTCAGTTAGATCAATATCTTTGAATGAAGAAGAAAATTTAATAATTAAGCAATTAGGCTTCCTTACTGCTAAACCAATTATTTACGCAACTAATTTGAATGAAAATGACTTAGCTGAAGGTAATGATTTTTCATCAAAAGTTCAGAGTTTTGCAAGCAATGAAAATACAGAATGTATAAAAATATCAGCGCAAGTCGAATCTGAATTAATAGAGTTAGAACCAGAAGATAAAAAAGACTACCTTATTGGCTTAGGAGTAGAAGAAGGGGGATTAAGTTCATTAATTAGATCAACATATAAATTATTGGGATTAAAAACTTATTTCACTACCGGAGAAAAGGAGACAAAAGCTTGGACAATAAAAGATGGGATGACTGCGCCACAGGCAGCAGGAGTAATTCATACTGATTTTGAAAAAGGATTTATAAGAGCTCAGACTATTTCGTATCAAAATTTAATTGATTCAGGTTCAATTGCCAATGCAAAAACTAAAGGTCTTTTAAGAAGTGAAGGTAAGGAATATATTGTTAACGAAGGTGATGTAATGGAGTTCTTATTTAACGTTTAGTAAGTCTCTTAAGGCTTACTATTTTGCTTTTTGAATTTAAATTCAAAAAATGAAATTAATAAAATCAAGATACATCCTAAGCAACTTCCTATTAACCCAAAAACAATGGTTGTAAAACCATCATCGTAGCCATATTGTAATTGTGGTAAGTGAGGGGGTATTGGCATTATTTTTCAACAGAATTTTCAATATCTTCCAGTAAATGTTTAGTTGATCTACTAAAACCATTAGTTTTTAAATAGTTTTGAGCCTCCCTAAATTTTTCAGCTACTCTTTTTGCATAAGGAGTGTTCATGGAATTTTGAGTCATGTTCAAAATGCGACTCATTTTATAATCTGATTTAGGTAACCCCTTGATAAGTATTCAAAAATACAAGAATATAAAAATAGGATTTTTTACTCACTAAGAAATTTGTTGTGAAAAGTTCTTGATTCTCCAAAATAAAGTTTTTTCCAATTAGAAAAATTGAAAATGATAAATATACTATTAATTCTTTTTTTTGTAATTTTATTTTTATTATTTTTTTATTCAAAACGAAACAATAAGTCGGCCAAAAAAACAACAATTAGTCAAACTTATGTACCTTTCTTAAAAGAACAAGAATTTAATCCTGACATAAGTACTGATAATTGGGATATACACAAAGTTAGATTAGATAAATTTAAAAGATCACAATATAAGGGACTAACTTTCTTCGTAAGTTCAGAAAATAAAATTTACTATCTTTCGGAAGAAGGGGATAAGGTTTATTGCTAACAGTTGAAATTAATTTTATAAATAAGAAAAGCCGATAGAAATTAATAATATTAATGAAGTATTTTTTTTTATTATCAGAAAAGTTCTATAAGTTTATCGAATGGGAGTGGAATACTTTAAAAAATCTAAGAAGAACAAAAAGAAAGAATTTTTTTCTAAGAGGATCATTTGCGTTATTTAGTTTACTTTCTATTCTTTTTGTAATATTTTCTCCTCCTTTCGCTTTTGGATTGTTATTTGGAGAGGGATTGAAATTTAGTACTTTTTTTATTTGGATATGGATTTTGAATTTGAAGTTTTTTTGAAAATGTATAATTTATTTCCCGAGATTATTTAAAATTAAGAATATAAAAAATTTTTTCTATGCCAAAAATATTCAAAAAAAATAAGTTCGCTTTGTTGGGAGCAAATATATTAATAATTTTACTTTGGGTAACTATATCTTCCTTTTTGATGAATTTATTTCAAAGTGAAAATGCCCCATTTTATATGTATAAAATTTCTTTTTTAATCAGATTTCTTCCTCCTATTTGGGTTACATGGTTCCTTTGGATAAAAAGAGGTGGTTTAAAAAGATAAATTACAAAAGCATTTTTACGGATTTACTATAAAAACAAATCAGTTAAGATCTGAAAGCTTACTTGAAATTTTCATGTAAGAATTAGGTAATTAAGAGATTGTTTTTAGCTAAGAAACAATCTCTTTTTTTTTTTACAAATATTTTTTCTCATAAAAAAGTGTTTGTCAGTATCCTTATTGACAAACACTCATGACGATAATTTTTTAAAAATTAAACAGGCAATCTATTATCAATTTCAACTATTCCAGAATCCATAAGACGGCCGATTTTAATAACTAAAGCCATATCTAGTCTTGAAAATTCAGATTGATGATTAGTTATCCAATCAAGTTCTGAAAGAGTTATAACTCCCAAAGTATTTACTTTAAGAAAAAGTAAGCCTAAATTCATTTTAAAAAATTCCTGGGATTATCCAGCCGAATAAGCCATAATTTACAACTAATGCAAATAAGCCCATCATCGCCATTCTTCCATTAGTTCTCTCGGCGTTTTGCCAGTAAGTTGTTTTTGAATTTTCCATTTTTCAAATTTTTAGAATTAATAAATAGTAGGTTTTTAAACAAAACCAGGAATTATTTGACCTGTTGTTAGGTATGCTCCAACAGCAGCAATTAATCCAAGCATTGCGAATCTGCCGTTAAGAGTTTCTGCAACAACTTTTTCTTTTTCGATTGTTTTGACTTTTGTGTTTGTGTTTTTCATTTGATTAGAAGATGAATAGTTTAAATTTTCGTTTTGAAATTGCTTGGTTAAATAAGCAACGAGGATAGCTGTAAAGAATACAATTACGGCTAAAAAACCTGAAAGTGGACTCATTAAAAAATGCCAGGAATAATTTGTCCAGTTGAAACGTAAGCACCTACTAATGCAACAAGGCCAATCATTGCCCAACGACCATTAACTTTTTCTGCATTTTGTGGGTAGCTATCGTATGAAACAGACTCATCTATGTAAGGACGTGTTTCAGTAGGAAACATATTCTGTCTGCCGCCTGATTCAGTAGTAACGTTTGAATTAGCCATTGAAATTGTGTAATTGTTAACTAATGTAACACTACTATTAACAAATGTAAAGTATAAAGCCCAAATTAAGTTATTTTCAAGATATTTACTACATAACTGCTACAGAACCGTGACATGTATATATTAGTAGTTGTTTTTTAGGCTTGCTACGCTTTACAGAATGGCTCTAAAACTATTGAGAGTTCAATTTGTTGTTTAAGTATTTATTTTTAAATCCTTAGAAATATATTAATTTGGTAGAAAAAACTACATCATTCTGAAATTTGAATAATTAGTTTTTAGATATAATTTATTTCACTTTATTATGGAATTCGCAAAAAAAATCATGACCGAAAAAGCTGAAAAGCTTAATGGTAAAGCAGCAATGCTTGGAATGTTTGCTCTTGTAGGAGCCTACTATTTTACTGGTCAAATTCTTCCAGGTATTTTCTAACAAAAATCCTTTTTAAATTTTTTCAGGGGCTTTATCAAGCCCTTTTTTACTGGATTATGCCCTTTTTAATTATCTAATAATTCAAATAATTTACTTATTAAAAGCTTTCTTTTTGAAAAAGTTTTATCAATATATTTTTTATTCTCTTCTTTTAAAATTTCCTGACCATTTAAGCCTAATCCTTTAAGGACAAACTCTTTATCTTCTTTAATCCAGTTATTTATCATTCCCCCCGTCGTCTCTATATGGAATTGTAATCCGTAAGCAAAATTACCAATCCTAAAAAACTGTTCCTTACAACGTGCACTACTAGCAATGAGTACTGCTTTATTAGGTAACAAAATCCTATCTCCATGCCAATGTAGTACATGAAAAGGATCTTCAAACAGTGCTTTAAAGTCTTTATTCGATTTGTCTATAAAAATTTGAGACCATCCAATTTCTGGTAATGCTTTTGGAGGTGATCCATATTTAAGAATTTCTATATCTCCCCCAGCAGCACTCGCAAGTAACTGAGCACCTAAGCAAACACCGACTATAGGTCTCTCATTTTCTAATTCTTTTTTTATAAAATCTCTTTCTAACTTAAGCCATGGATATTTTCCGCTTCCAATATCTTTAACACCCATTGGTCCACCCATAATTAAAATTAAGTCACCTTTTTTTGTTTGCGGCAGAGCATTTTTATTATCTAAACGAATAATTTCTATTTTTAAATCTCTTTCTTTAGCAAATTGTTCAAAAAGACCAGGCCCCTCTATTTCTAAATGCTGCAAAACTAATAGGCGTTTTATTTCCTTCATTCACTTTCCATTATTTCAGCTGATTCAGAACAGACATTAACGCTAAACCAATTCATTGCCGACCAAGTATCTTCTTGATATGTACCTGCTGCAATACTTACAAAACAATCATTTTCATACCAACTCCGATAACTGGGAGTTACTCCTGTTCCTTTTAATCTATTTTCTAAGCCTTTTCCATATTTTTTAATAACAAGATTTATAGCTTCATTCTCAATTTCTCTTTGATTTTCATCAGCAAAACCTCCTAGTGGAGTAAAAAAAAGAATTGATGCAATAAGTAAACGTATCATTGAAGCTTTTTCTTTATATATAGATAATTTTATCTTGATTATTTATTTTTAAAACCGAATTCTATATTTTAGAAAACTCTTAAGCTCAAAAAACATAAAGGCTTTTTCTTATCTGAATCCTTTATCCGTAATTGTGAGATACTTCTGTCCACCCTTTTTGGTGAAGTTCGTGCCACTTTTCCCAGGCTGAATCTATATTGAGTTTTTCAGAGGATTTGTACCCTCCTGGTTCTCCAAGGTGATTTGTATAGAAAAGATGCGTATAAATTTTAAAATTAGGTTTAGGAGAATTTTTGCATTCTTCGAAAAAGATAATTCTGCTGCCTTCGGGATTTAGTAGGCATCCGTTAGGTTTGCTAGTGCTACAACCAAATGAGTACTTAGGATCCATACTTTACCTTTAATCGGCCGGTTGATTATTGATACGTTTGTACTATAAATTATATCCTCCTTGTTTTGCTGTCAATCCTTTTAAGGTTAAGTACTTATTTACTAATAATTATTTTGTTTTTTAATAAATAAGATAATTTCTTTAAGCTTATGAATTACAGAGAAGATCTAGAAATCAAACTACAAAAAGTAACACTTGCAATGCAGGAAGTTGTAGATGATATCCATAAAACTGATCCTGAGAAGCAAAGAATAATTTCCAAACTTATTGAATTTAAAGAAGCAATCATTTCAAAGGGAATTGAACTTAAAATTGAATTAGAGGCAGCCTAGAAATATTTAATATTTCATGAATGTTTAATAACTTTTAGAATAATGTTATTAACAAAGAAGGGTTATTTATCAAATGCAACCTGGTACTTTTGAATTATTGATCCTAGTATTTATCTTTTTAGGTCTTCAAGCCTGGTGGATTATCCCAATAGTTATAAAGAATAATAAATTAAATAATAGAGGTAAGGATTTAAGAGAGGAAATTAAGCAATTAGAAAAGTTATACAAAAAATAAATTAGTTTATTATTTCTGCAAAGTACCTATTATTAGTAAAACTCAAATATCTAATGAAATTAAAAAAATTTATTCCATTTTGCTTCCTTTTTATTGGGACTTTAGCTTTACCACAACCTTCTCTTGCTGAAGAAAAGATTGAAGTTATACCTATTATTCAAAGTTCAAAAGGACTAAGTGGTAAAAATTTTAATTATCTCGAGGGTAAGCCTGAATTAAGACTCTTAAAAGTAAAAATTCCAGTTGGCTTGAAAACTCCAATTCATACTCATCCTTCCCCAATGTTGATTCATGTCACAAGAGGAAGATTAAAGCATGTGAGGGGTGAAGAAATTAATTTTTTTAGAGCGGGTGATGCATTTATAGAGAGTAACAATGGTGGCGCCCACTATGTTAAAAATGTTGGGAAGAAGCCGGCCATACTTCATGTGGGAGTTATATCAGTAGTTGGAATTCCTACGGCCATAAATAAATAATATTTTTCTGTAATTTGTTCAATCTGCATGAAGATTGAACTTTTATGAAGAACAGCTGTAGTGAGATATTCCTCCATAGTTAAAATACTGGCTTGGTTTTAGTCGATTATATTTTTGATCTATTTCTGAGGGTTGTTCTATATATGGATTGCTAAAAACATCTTGTAACTCTTTTATCTTTTTGTAATTTCCCTTTTCAGCTTCTTCATATGCGGGAACGACCATCCATTCGCGCCAAGTATAGACTGGATTAAGGGATTTCATTGATGTCGATTTTTCTTTAATATTTCCCTCTTTCTTCAAGACTAATTGCCAGTTTTCAAGCCATACTTCCCACCTATTATTGAGCTCATCATTAATTGGTAAATAGAAACTCTCTTTTAAAGAATCTAAGTTATCAGGTATTTCAGAGAGTTTACGGAACAAAATTGTATAGTCTGCTTTTGAAATTGCCATGAGATTAAAAAATTCATTTATTAGAGTTTCGTTGTAATGTTCTAAACCAAGTTTGTTGGCCCACATTTTCATCAATTCCTTATTCATTAATCCAGAAAAGTCTTTTTCGATTTGATTTAACTTTTCTTGATCTTGTTTGCTTTGTGAAAGTAACGGACTAAGAGAGGAACAGAATGTTTTAAAGTTGATTGCCGCTGCAGAAGGCTGATTAAAAAATGAGAAATGTTCACCTCCACCTGTCCATGGTTGAAATCTTGGATCAAATAATTCACAGAATCCAAAGGGGCCATAATCCAAGGTATAACCTCCAGCAGCACAATTATCACTATTGAAATTACCCTGGCAATAACCAACTCTCATCCAGTTGGCTATAAGTGATATAAGTCTTGATCTGTATAAAGAAGCCAGTTTTATTACTTTACTTTCAATTGAAATCTCATATTCAATTTCATCTTTATAATTTCTATCAATTAGATGTTGAACTATCATCTTTAGTTCATTGAGGGCTTCATCATGCGCATTATTACGAACTCGTCTTGCAAAAAGTTCAATCTGGCCTACACGTAAAAAAGATGGAGCGACTCTCGTAGTAATTGCCGCTTGATTATCAATCATGATATCAGGTTCAAAATATCTTGACCCTTTGGAATACCAAGGTCTTCTAACTATTTCTGAACGTGAGACATAAAGTGTTAAAGATCTTGAGGTAGGGATTCCCAAGGCATCCATTAATTCCTGTGCGAGAAATTCTCGTACGCTAGAACGTAGTACAGCCCTGCCATCTGCTCCACGACAGTAGGGAGTTGGACCTCCTCCTTTAAGTTGCATTTCCATTCTTTTCCCATTGAATAAACCTTCAAAAACAGAAATTGCTCTGCCATCGCCATAACCATTGCCGGTGCCAAAGGGACATTGTTGGGTATATTCAGTTCCGTAAATTGATAATGCATAACCTGTTGCCCAACCAACAGTACTCATTGGATAATTAGCAACAGAAATATCACCTGAGAAAAAACGACAAAAATTCTCGTCTTTAGTAAGATCTGAGCTTAGCCCTAGTTCTTTAAAAAGTTTGTTGCTATGAGAAATATATTCTGGTTCTGGAATAGCAGTTGGCACAACTGGTACATAATGACCTGAATATATTGAACGCGGCTTGTGATCATTTCCATCTTTTGTTGATTGAGGATCTGCTTTAAGAGAATTCATAAAAGAATAGTCAGATAGTTGAGAAAATTCAGAAAAATTTTCTGTAAGCTTTCCTTTTAATGAATCAGATTTGGTTGACATCAAATTTGTTATCTATTCTTTTAGGCGCTCTAATTTCTTTAAATTAAACACCTAAATGTATCTTATATAGATTCTATTAGGGATGGTTTTTGGCGATACGTTTGAGATTAAATATAAGTTAAAAGTTAATACTTAATTAAAAAAAAAGGATCCGCGGTAAGTCATTTTTTTGGAAAAAAATTTTTTGGCTTTTAAAAAATAAAAAAGAACTTCTCCAACACATCAACTTTTTAAACAAGAACGACTGCAAATACTAATATATTGACAAGTTTTTTTTTAAGCTTGCTTTCAAATAATGTGCAAAAAGTTTTACGATTTAATTTGTTGATCGACTTATACCACCCCCCTTATTTTCGCACTATATTACTTGTAAAAATTTTCTAACTTACCCAGCCTTTGAGCAAATCAAACACACTAATAAATAGTCCAAAACCAATAATTGGGGGAGCAATCCATCTTGTCATGAATTTCAAATAACGTGTCGTTTTGATTCCAACTTTTGAATCACTAAGTTCTTCATTAAATTTTCCAGGGACTACCCATCCCATAAAGAAAGTAACCAAGAATCCACCAAAGATCAGTAATACGCCACCAAAAATCGAATCAACAGTTCCAAGAATATTTAAATTTAATGCAGAAGGAATGCCTGCTAAGAATAGGAAAAGAGTTATCAACCAAACCGATTTTTCTCTTTTAAAGCCGAATTTATCCATTAAAGAGGAAACTGGAACCTCCAATAATGAAACAGATGAAGTTATGGCTGCGATATAAGCTAGTGCAAAAAATGCAACAGCTACAATTCTTCCTGCTGCACCATATGAACCTAAACCTGTTGGAATTGAGATAAATAAAGCACCAACAGTGGATTCAGAAATAGCATCACTTAAACCGAATGTTAAAACTATTGGGAAAGTTATAAATCCAGCCATTAGTCCAACCAAAGTATCTAATGATGCAACTCCTACACTTAGTTTTGGAAGATTACTTTTTTTATTTAAATAGGATGCGTAGGTAACCATAATTCCAATCCCTAAGCTTAATGAAAAGAATGCTTGTGTAAAAGCGTTTCTTATTGTTTGAGGATTTCTCAATTCATTAAAGTCAAACTTAAGTAGAAATGTTTTATATCCTTCCCATGCCCCTGAAAGTGAAGTAGCCCAAATAGCAAGAATCACAATAATTATGAAAAGGATTGGCATGAAATATCTAGTAACCTTTTCTATACCTTTTTTTATACCTGATGAAACTATTATTGCTGTAAGTACAAGACTTAATAGGTGGCCCAACAAAACACTGCTGCCACTACTAATCGAGCCAAAGAAGGTTTCTGCTTCAGTTAAATTCTTTGGTAATCCAAAAAATAAAGAATGGAACAAGGTATCTGCAGTCCATCCCATGATCACTGAATAATATGATGCTATTCCTAAAGGGGCTATGAAGAAAAGAATTCCTAATGGATACCAATTCTTCCCTGCCAGCTTTACAGGAGCAAGCAATGTGCTTGCCATTGCGTTTCTCCCTAGAGCCATTTCAGCAACAAATACTGGAAGACATACAATTAAAACGATCAATATATATAAAAGTACAAAAGCCGCACCTCCACCCTGAGATGCTCTGTAAGCAAAACCCCAAAGGTTGCCTAGACCTACTGCACTACCAGCAGCTGCGAGAATGAATCCTAGCTTACTAGTCCATTGTTCTCTCTGAGAAATTTTTGAGTCCAAAATTAAAATCGTTTTTTATAGTTGATTTATAACTCATAAATGAAAATTAGTTAACACTTTGCTTAATAAAAACTAATTTTTTTAGATTAATTTTTTTGATAAAGATTTAGAATCAAAAAAGTTTAATTATTATTATGACTATTGAAACGACTATTTTAGATTTTCAACTAAGTAATACCTATGAGGAGTATGAATCACATATGAATGCAAAAGAACAGCAGACGATGTTTAAAGAAATGGGAGTTAAAACATTTTATATTGGTAAATCATTAGATGATCCTCAAAGGGCAACTGTTATTTTTCAAGGGCCAGAAAATGTTTTATATGATATTTTTATGAATCCCGAAACAAAACCTATAGTTGAAGCTTCAGGACATATTTATGAGGGTACAAAAATAACACGCTGGATTTCTTAAAAAAATAATTCTTTAATGAATTACCAACTTTTAATTGAATCATATTCATTTGGTTCAGCCCTTTCTGAGCAAGAAATAGAACTCTTAAGTCTTGAACTTGAAACTCAAATAATGAACATTAATATATCAACAGAATTTGGATGTTTTAAATCTGCTCCCTCTCATATTTGCGAAAGTCTTAATTTAAAAAAAGATACTTATTGGATAATGTGCCTTGCTGAAATATTAGATTTACATCAGCCCCCACAATTTGGGAAAACGAAAAGTGTGGAGGTTTTCGATTTACTTCTTGAAAAAGGACTTGTTATTGGCTAATTAATTATTTATTTGAGTATTAAAAGAATAAGTTGTTTTTTCTTTATGCTGATAAGATTAATTTATAGTTAAAAAAAATGGAAGATTCTGGTGAATTTATATTAGGAAATATTATTAAGCTAACCAGATCAAGCGAAAAGAAATTTAAACTAGGAAATTTTAAAGGAGCTTTAGACGACAAAATTAAAGCTAATGAGATATTGAAATCTAAATCTTGTGATAAAAAAATGATGGAAAAATATAAAGAAGAATTATCTAGTATGTATTCCTCAAAATTCGATCTTATATTTGATCATAAGTTTAAAATTGATGCAATTAAGAGAAATGAAATAGTACAAATGTTGGAACGTAAAAGTGAGGAAAAATTAAAAAATCATGATTACAGAGGTGCAATAAAAGCATTAAGAAGGGCAGAAAAATACATATCAAATTAAAAAAAAACTACAAAAAATTTTAAGAAGTATTGCTTATTGTGTTTTTTTTTGCTTAGTTTAAATTTGAAATAATTAGGCAATAATTTATGCAAAAACAAAATAATAAAAATCTAAAAAATGTTGAAAAAAAAGAATTAGATGTTTTAGATAGGTTTTTGAAGATTTTATGGAGAAAAGAGGTTGAATACAAAATAAATATTTGATAAAAGCATATTTGAAGGATATATCTTATGAAACTTCGAATAGGATTCTTAATTATACTTTTTATTTTTCACTCATTATCTGTTTTTGGGGTTAAAAAAAGAGTATTAAAAAATAAATTTAGAAGGGCTCAAAAAGTAAATTAAATCATTTGATTAAAACATGAATTTAACAAAAGGAATACAAAAAAGTTTAGGTCCAGGAATTGTCCTAGCTGGAGCGGCAATTGGGGGTTCTCATTTATTATCATCCACTACTGCTGGCGCAAGGTTTGGATTCTCATTAGTTGGCCTAATCCTTCTTACTAATCTTTTGAAATATCCATTCTTGTTGGTTGGGACTAGATTTACGGCATCTACTGGTAAATCATTATTAGAAGGTTTTAAAGAGAGGAATTCTTTGTATCTTCCTTTATTTCTAATAGTTAGTCTAATTACAGGTACTTTCACAATAGCTGCTGTAAGTTTTGTCTCTGGTGTCCTTTTAACTAATATTCCCTTTTTCTCAACTTTTCCAGCTATGGATTTGTCGATAGGAATCCTGATTGTTTCTGGAATGATATTAATTCTTGGTAAATATAAAGCCCTTGATAGAATTTCAAAATTTTTAGTATCTCTACTAACTTTATTAACATTATTTGCAGTTTTATCGCTTTTGTTCAAAGGGTCAATAAATGAGTCCTTAAATATGAGTTTTTTTGAACCAGAAATCAGCCCATGGAAGTTAACAAATTTAGCTTTTTTGATCCCTTTAATGGGATGGATGCCTTGCCCAGTAGAGTTATGTGTTTGGCCTTCTTTATGGATGTTTTCTCGAGCGAAAGATTCAAATTATAAGCCAAATATTAGTGAAGCAGAATTTGATTTTAATCTTGGTTACTTAATAACTGTTGTTACGGCTATTTTCTTCCTTACTCTTGGCGCAATAACAATGTATGGTACTGGTGATGGAATGCTTTCCGGAAGTGGAGTCTCCTTCGCTCAAAAGTTAATACTCCTTTACACTAAATCCATCGGGAATTGGGCTAAATGGATCATAATACCTGCAGCATTTGCCGCAATGTTTAGTACTACAATTACTTGTCTAGATGCATATCCAAGAAGTATTTCTGCTATTCAAGGTTTATTGAGAGGCACTGATTTTGGACACCTGGATTCCAAAGCAGAGCGCAATAGATTTCAAATTTGGATGATTGTACATATCTTTGCATCATTAATAGCTTTGCTGATTGCAAGGTCAGGAGGTATAGGAGTAAAAGATTTTGTATTTGCTGCAATGACTGGAAGTTTTCTAACCGCCCCTTTATTTGCTTGGATGGCAATGGATACTATAAATAGCAAATTAGTACCATTTAAAAATAGATATGGATTTTTTCTAAAAACAATAAGTTGGATAGGATTAATTTTTTTAACATTATTTAGTTTATTGTTTATTGCAAATTCATTTTTTGGGCTTGGGATTTATTAATTTGAAAATAAAAAATAATTAAAGGGTTGATTTTTCTTCAGAATTCGTTTTTGTAGAAATGTATTATTTTTGGTACTTATTATGGTTATGCCTCAATCTACTTTAGAGAGCTTATTATTTTTTTTGATACTATCTCTTGTTGCAACTTACATTGTCAATTTAAAGTATTCTTCAAAGTTAAAAATACAGAAGTAGTTTTTTATTTATCTTTTTTTTAGAATTTGATTTATTTCTTGGGATCACTCCAAGTTTCTTTGTATAACCAACTCAAAAAAGTTAGAGTAAGTATATTCCCAAATGCATAAGTAATTCCTAATAATGGGTCATAAATATTGGCAATAATCGTCGACATTATGAAGATTATTAACCCTGAAACAACCAAATCCTGAATAGGCAAATGTTTAAAATCTACCGAATTTATCATTTGATAATTGTTTTTAAAAGATTAAATTAATTATAAAACAAACAAGTTACTTATTTATTTATAAGGCAATACCAATGATATGAATAAATTTAGAATGGCAAAAATAATTATAGTTTTTTCATCATTATCTTATTTGAGTATTTCTTTTTTAAGAAATTATAATTCTCCAGAAAATATAGAAAAAAGATGTATTCTTAAATTCGAAAAAGATTTTAAAAATAATTTGGAAACATCTCATGAAGAATGGAATCAAATTTTAGATTTAGCTGATAACAATTATTTAAAATGTATGGGAATTCCTCAGTATTAATTATGGGTGAGGCAAAGAGAAGAAAAAATTTAGGTATTCCGCCTAGAGAAAAAACTGAAGATATAAAGTTGCCTCAACTTGATAAAAAAGCCATACAACAAAAAGTAAGGACTACATTGTATAAATATCCAATTATCCCTTTTCTTTTTTATGGAGCTGCAATATTGATCCTAATAGGAGGTTTATTTTATGTTTTCAAATCCTTTAATATTGCTTAATTATGATGATTCTTTATTTTGTTATTTATGATTTTTGGCATCATTAATTAAAAAAAACTTGAATGATAATAAATGAACAATTTTTTTGTGCAAATATAATTAAATAAGTAATATATAAGAATTACTTACGATTGACACCATCATATAGTGTTGTAATTTTAAATTAAATTAAAACTATTTATGAAAAAAATAAATAAAAAATATGCTGAAATTATTCGTCAAGCTGATAAGGCAGTTGGAAGAAAAGAAGTAGTAAGTTTATTAAAAAAAAGCTGCAATAATTATGTCTAAATCTGAGGAAAACTTAGCTGCTTAAATTAAAAAAAACTATTTTATTAGGATAAATAAAACACCATAAAGAATGATTGATGAGGATGCAGCCATAATGATAAATGGTAGTATCATGCCTGAGTTTAACCATCTTAAAAGTCTAATTTTTTTGTTAATTACTCTTGGCATCTTTTCTGAATCCCTTTATTGCAACCTAACTAGTAAATAAATGGTGTAAATGATTAATTAATCTTTTTAAATATCATTCTTTAGCTATTTTGGAATTTAATTTTCTAAAGAAAATTATTTTAATTTCGTACGAATTTTTATTTTGAAAGAAATTTTTAGGTAATTAATACCTTGTATTCTTCAAACTTCTTATGCAAGATTTAGAAACATTAGATTTCTAAATAATGATTGAAAATTTTAAAGAGGTCCCTGAAGAATTTAAAGAATATGATTCGGAACTGTTACTTAAAATTCTAAATAAGACATCACTGGAGAATGAAAAAAGTGATGATAAAGAACTTTATGTTGATGAAAATTGGAAAATTAATTCAAAAAATATGAGTAATATAATTCCTTCAGATAATTCAAATTTGAAAAGAATATTATCAAATATTTTCCCAAATAAAAAAATAGTGATTCAGGATAATAATGATGGGTCGCAAACAATTTTCTTATCCTAATTTAGGAAATATTAAAAACTTATTTATACTATCTATTCAATGTTTATTTTTTTGAGAAAAATTTAGTAAAAATTACTCTCGCGGAATTTTTTTAAAGATGTTAATGTTCAATAACGTTCATCCAAGTTTATATCTCTGGACGCATGAAATGGGAGTAGGGAACGGGATTCTCATTAACTGCAAAAGACCATGAATAACCTCTTACAAATAAGAGAAAAAATCAAAAGAGCCAATAGGGTATATGAAGCCCAACTTTTGGCTACTAAAAATGGAGAAGTTACTCCATACAGAAGATCCGTCTTTGAAGAAAGAATCAGGAAAACACAAAAAGAAATGAAATTGAAAGACTCAAAAAATTAAATTCTTTTTTGAAACTGATCAATTGAGAGGGGGTTTTTAGCTCTCTCTTTTTTTTTTCTATAAAAACAAAGTAATAATTAATTTATTTTTTCGATTATCGATTATTAAAAACAACATAATTTTGATGTTTTTACTATTGATTTAATTTATATAAATGGCAAATTTAATTCAGTAATTAAGAGTTAAACAAATATGTTTAAAGAGAAAAATAAACAAATTAAAACCTCACCCAATAAATCAAATTTAGATCAAGTTTTATGGTTTATAGAAAATTATTTGCCCCAAAAGAAAGATCAAGGTGTTCAAAAAAAATTGTATATGGATAATCTAGAGGAAGAGACTATTAATATATTTTCTAAATTAGCCTCTTCACGTTCTAAAACATTATTACCAACTACAAAAAATACTACAATCTCTTTTACCTTTGGTAATTGGGCCTTGCCTTATCTGAAATTGCTGAAGAAAATAGGAATAGCTAAGTATGAAAATTGTAATCCGCTAGAACTAGATTTATCCCGCAAATAAAAATAAATAAAGATTAAAAAGTCTCAAAAAGTTCTTTTTGAAATTTAAGGAGGAATACTTACTTTACATAAAAAATACAATTGCTAAGTTTAAAATAAGATATCTATTGATTATGTTTCTAAATTATCTGCCCAGTGAAATGGTTGAAGTTGTTGGTTTGACAATGATTTTTTCATTTCTAGTTGGAACTATATTAATTTTGTTATTTACATCAGATCAGGCAAATACAAAGAATCTATATTTAAAGAAGGCTAAATAAATTTTAAATAATTTTTTTTTCTATAAAGGACCTCTGTTCTTGATAAAGTTTACTCGCAGGTGTAGAACATAATTTTTAATATTGATAAATAAACAAATTTAAGATTATGGGCGAAGCTAAAAGAAGAGAAGAATTAGGATTACCACCTAGACCAAAAAAAAATGAATTAAATAAATCTGATAGATACCTTTCATGGCTTCCAATTACTAAATCAAGAATTAAGAAATACCCTTATATGGGTGTAGCAACAATGGCACTAGGAGCGATAATTTTCTTAGTAAGTGGGGGAGCAAATAGGATTAATTAATTACTTAATTTAATTTTGGCTTGGCTTAGAATATATCTAAGATTTTTTTTGTAATAGTTTAACGCCAGATATTATTGAGATTATTGAAGTTATACCTAGAAAAATCGAGTAAAAAGGTTGCAAATTAATAATGCCAAAATTACCTGTATGCCATTTTATTAACCAAAAAGCATCTATTCCTAGTGGCTGAAGAATACTATAAATAGTTCCAGATAAAATAGTAATCAGTAATGGGATTGCTGAAATTGCGGTTATTTTTCTGTGAATTTTTCTTTGATTTGCTTTTAATTTTTCCATCTATTTCCTCAAATAGATATGTAATTCTTTTTCGTTTTTGCACGGCATCCATTTATCTTGATTCTTATGTATTCCTTCGCAACCAAGTTCTAAAGATCTATTTTCGGCGTCCTCTTCAGAAAGAAATGTACCCCTCATATGTGCATGCGAATAACTATTGAAATTGAGAGATAAGGAAAATAAAAAAATAAAAAATTTAAAATTTCTAAGAAAAATATGCATTATTTCAAATAAGTATTTGTATTAAGGAGAGATTTTATCAAATATTTTTGTTTTGCCGGTTTTACTAAATGAAACTACTTTGTAGTTCTCATAATCATGAGAGTGCAATTGGTGAGAATGCATTTCCATCCCTGGAGAGCCAATTGGCATGCCCGGAACTGCTATCCCATTAATATTTGGTTTTTCTATAAAAAGTTTGTTGATTGATTCAATCGGGACATGTCCTTCAATCTTATAGTTAGCTATTTGAGCAGAGTGACATGATCTCAGATTATTGGGAATTTGATATTGGTTTTTAATTGCTGAAACATCTTCAACTATATTATCAACAACTTGTAATCCATTATCTCTTAAATGATTGATCCATTTTTTGCAACAACCACATGATGCTGATCTGTAAGAAACAACTTTTGGGATATCTATATTTTCTAACGTTTCTGCACTAATCCTATGAACGTTATTTGTATTTGCAAAAAGCATTCCAGAAGCAATTAGATAATTTAAAAATCTGGTATTTATAAATACTTTATTAATTGCCATACAAATTTAGACGATTAAATTCTATTTTTTAATTAACAATAAATGAAAATTTGTAAAAGTGCTATTTAATCAAAAGCAGGACACTCATAATTGCCATTAAAAGATTTTCGATAAAACTAATAATTCCCAAAGGAGTTTTTGCATATCCACCGATACATGCACAATTTAATTTTAATTTATCCAAATAAACGGCCTTAAATACTGAAATCATTCCAGAAATTCCTAAAACTAGAGCAATAAAAATAATTAGAGAAGGTGGAGAAGAATTAAGAAAACTTATCCCAATTATTAATTCAAAAAAAGGATAAATATATATCCAGCTATCAAATTGAGAGGAAATTAAATCATATTTCTTATAACTTGCTCCAAAAGCTTCAATATCCATAAGCTTAAGCATCGCTAAAAGACAAATTGATATCCCCATAAAAATTTGGAAACTTTTAAGCAATGTAATGGTGATAAGAAATGAAGTGCCAAAGACTGCAATTAAGGGGGTAAATGACTTAATCTTCATTTTTAACTTTTAAGGATAGAGTCACAAATACTAGATGGATTTGCTTGTTTAACTATTTTTAGTCTTTTGATAAGTTTGTCTCGATCTATTTGATGTTTTAAATATTTAATACATAAATTTTTTTCCTGATATACCATTGCTATTGGAGCAATCTTTAAAGCAATAGCAAAAGTACCAATAACTAAAAGAATGTTTGAAGCTAGTCGAATATTTGCTCGAAAATTTGATCTCATTCGTATTCTTTATTTCTGTCAATAACTTCCCTTAAATATATATCTTTTAGCTCGTCATTGTATCCATTTTCTTTTGCGGATTTCTCTAATTCCTTCAACTCTTTTTCTGTCATTAAGCAGATTTGGATATATTGTTTTTCATATCTTCAATTTGGTTGATTAATTCATCTAACCATTCTGTATTATTTTCGGATCTTTTCTGAAAATATGTAATTTTTGGTTGATTTATTTCAAGTGTCTCATAATCTCCACTCATAAATTACCCCTAGATTTATACCTTGCATAATTTATCTAGGGAGATTATGCACATCAATAGGTTCTATTACTTATTAGACATTTACCATGAGTAACAAGTCAATTTTCTATAGTATAAAACAAGAAATTTATTTCTAAAAAATATGGCAACTAATGAAGAACTAGAAAAAAGAATTGAAACTTTAGAAAAAGAAGTACAACATCTTAAAGCTGTTCTGCAATATCAAATGAGAAATAAGAAAAAGTGATTCTTATCACATAGCAATTACTTTGGGTCAGATAAGCATTTTCTTTTAGTTGTTTTAGGTAACTAATGAAAAAAGCTAAATATTAAAAATTAGTCCATAAATAATCACTTTTTGAAAAAATAACTTTAGTCATTGATATTTAGAACATATTTGTTTTTATATATATAAAACTACTTGATATGATTAACTCAATAGCTTTTACATTGTTATTATTAGGCTCTTTAGTCGCTTACAAAAGACTCAAAAGAAAGAAACGGCAATTTCACGCACCACCTACAAATCAGCTTCCTAGTTGAAGATTAAATTCCGTCTTCATCTTCTCCAAAAGGATTGTATCTAATATCCCAGATAAGAACTACTGCTATAGATAAAAGCAATAGACCAAAAATAACTTGAGGAGGTGGGAATAACATCAATGAAATTTAATATTGTTAATAAGCTTTGCTTATGAAAATTTTAAAGGATAATCAATATTCTTTGGTTCTAAATGTTTTACATAACATGCTGTTGTGCAATCTACTCCCTCACTATTGATGCTACAAGAAGTTATACATTCAAAAAAACTTTCCAAAGCATCTGAATCTTTAATATTTGAATAAATTTCATTTTTCATGTTCAATCTTCCATCCTGAAGCTTATCTAGCAATTAATTTTTAATAATGTCAAATTTTAGGTAAAGTACCTATTCACCATTTTTTAAAAAAAACTATTGAATCTATAAGTTTTTTCCCACCCTTGCTCTAAAAGTTTTTTATATTCGTTTCTCGCTTCTTCGATAGATTCAACCCTAGAGCCTTTCATAACTGGCTTACTTGATCGCTTAAAAACGCAACCATAAGAGATTAAAATTGCATTAACCATATAAGAGTTCTTAGAACTATCTTCAAAAGGTTCAAATACTTTAATCCTCGATCTCGCTTTATTGATTAAAGTAAAATTTTCCATAAAAAAAGGGCGTTAGCTTCGCCCTAATCAAAAAGCGGGATAATCCCCATCACCCAGCCTTTTTAAAATCTTAGCACTACATATGGTGTTTGTAAGTATTTAAAATTACCTATTGATGGGGTTGTTTGTTTCTGTTTAATTTGTCATTATAGGAGTCCCCATCACCTAGGCTCGTAAGAGTCTTTTTTTTTGTTTTCTTGCCCTTGGGTTAATGAGTTTTTAATTAGTGTTTAAAGACTTTTTATTTAATTTTTAAATTTGATAATTAATAATTAAAAAAATAATTTTATTCATGCAAACTTACATCGTTCACTGGCAATTTCCAGATCAAGAAAGTCATATGCAAGGGGCTGAAGCTTTTGCGGGTTTTGTGGAAGGAGGATGCGAAGGTGATGAATTTGATGGGTTTAAAGTTCTCAATCGAGTAGTAAATCCTGAGGGAGCTAATGGTTGGGCAATAGTTGAATCTTCAAACCATCAGAATATTTGGAAATGGAGTAGTATCTGGGTCGATAATTTTGGCGTAGAAATTGAAGTTACACCAGTTCTAACAGATAAAGAATTTCTCTCCGTCCATAAAGAAATTGCAGCAGCCTCTAACTAATAAATAATCTTTTTAGTGTTTGACTGTTGATTTAATATAAAAGGGTAGTACATATTTTTTATGGGAAAGTTCTCTTCTGAAGAAATTGAAAGTCAATACAATTTAATAAAAATGCTTTTAGCTGAACCTGAAAAGTATAGAGATGCCATTAATGCAATAAAAAAAGATATTGCATATATGCCTGTAGAGCTTAAAAAAAAACTTGAGGAAGAAAATATTATCTTATGAATGAATCACAAATCATAATCGTTAATTTTTAAAAATTAGTAAATAGCCATTCTCGTAAACTAACCGAGAGAGTCTAAATCTCTACGACGGTGAACTGTATTTGCGTAATCTTGTGGAACTTCCTGTTCTCTCATTAAATCTGCAATTGTTGGATAATCTTTTGGATTATCAAGATCTCTAGCCTTTTTATCTTGAATTGCGAATGGTGATCTTTTTAAATTCATAGTCAATTTCCTCAAAATTTTTGTTGGATTCTGATTACAGATCCTGGATTGTCATGTACGTAAGTGTTGAATTCTCTCGCAAGCATTAGGCAATCGTATGCATCGCGCGCGTAGAAGCCAACTTCATGTGTCTTATTTGTTGAATCTTTGTAACTCAACACATATTTATTACAAGATTTTATTGGTGTTGAAGGCATTTAATTTATCTCCGTTACCACTAAGTTCTAACTAGGGATGCTTATCAATCGACTTATAAAAATGTACGGTTTAAGGCACAAACATATACGGATAGAGGACTAACAACCTAATTTAAAAATTAATATAATAATCATTTAGATCCGCAAAGAAAGAAAATATTATCGTTAAACCTTAAGAACTATTTTCAGTATTACCCTTTTTTTGCAAGAAAGTTTTGAAGATAATGTTTTTTACAAACAAATCAACTATCTCGCTAAATAAGTTTGTTCAAGATTATAAATATATTTTTCTCCATCATCATCATCGTCATCATCATGGAAGGAAGAGATTAATACATAAACTCCTCCGAGTCCTAATAACATAGATAAATAAAGAATAGGGTCTGTCATAACTCAAGTTTGAATCATTCAAATTAAATTTGAGGAAGCTTTTCAATATCTATATTTTCTTTTAATTATTTGAGAAAACGGAAAGTAGCCCTAATATAAGTTTAATTTACTGTTTTGGTGAGTTTTAAAAATATTTTAAAAATCAATGTGCGGAAGATTTGAGCTGAAAACTAAATTTGAGAAGTTGCCAAAGGTTTTGAAACAAGACTATCCAAGTGGACTTGATTCTAAATATGAAACTCAAAGTCTAATAAGACCTAATGATCCTGTTCTTGTAATTAAAAACGAAGGAAAAATTAAAACTACTTTTATGACATGGGGTTTTATTTCTCCTTGGGCGAGAGATCCATTTGATAAAAAGAGACCAAGACCCTTTAATGCAAGATCGGAAACTGTAGAAGAAAAAAAATTATTTTGTGGAAGTTGGAAACATAAAAGGTGCCTAATACCTGCGAGCGGTTTTTTTGAAAAAAAATATCGTGTTCGAAAATCGAATTATGAGACTTTTTGGTTGGGCGGAATTTGGAGTAAGTGGACTTCACCAGATGGAGCAGAACTTGAGAGTTGCTGCGTTTTAACAACTGAACCAAATGATTTAATTAAACCTTTACATCACCGCATGCCTGTTATCGTTCCTAATGGATATGAGGAACAATGGACAGAGCAAGTCAAAGATGCAGATGAATTAAGAGGATTATTTGCAATCATGATGAGTTGGTCTCCTGGTGGTTGGCTAGTAGAGGATGTAAAGAAAAAAGAAACTGATCAAATGAGTTTGTTTTAAATGGAACACTTACTAATTCCAAGGTTAGATTAATGGCTAAATCTTATTGGTTGATTAATTCAAATAGATCAGAAGTTAAAAGATTTATGAAAAACGAGAAGAGTATTGATGGAGTTTTTGAATATATGTTTATAGATACTGGAAAAATAGTGGGGGGATTAGGAAACAAACCACCAGTAATGACAAATACAGTTTCTGTTGAAATAGATTTAGCTAGAGAAATTTATGAAAGATTACTTTCTAAGGGATGGAGGAAAATTAAAAAAAATTGGAATTAAAAAAAGAGTTAGATCTGTGCGGTATAAATTACTGATGAAAATAATCTGAAACTCAATAATGAGAATGTTAACTAAAATTGACACCCGATCTAAAATATTAGGAGATTAGTAAATTATTTTTTTAATGCAGATAAAGATGAAACATATAAAATGGCTACCAGAATAAATAAATATTTAAGTGAAGTAGGTTATTGTTCTAGGAGAGAAGCAGATAGATTAATCCTAGAAGGAAAGGTAACCATTAATGGCAAAATTCCAGAAATAGGAACTAAAGTAGAAAATAGTGACCAAGTTGAAGTTAAAGGTCAAAGAATAGAAAAATCAAAGAGACAAAAAAACATATACATAGCCTTTAATAAACCTGTAGGAATTGTTTGCACAACAGATAGGAAAGTAGAACCCAATAATGTAATAGATTTCATTAAATATCCTAAAAGAATTTTCCCCATAGGAAGATTAGATAAGCTCAGTGAAGGATTGATTTTCTTAACTAATGATGGAGATATCGTAAATAAAATACTCAGGGCAAGAAATAATCATGAAAAAGAATATATTGTAAAAGTTAATCGTCCTATTAATAGCGACTTTATTCATAGTATGAGTAATGGAGTTGAAATATTAGACACAATAACTAAAAAATGTTTCGTAAAACAATTGGGGCCAAGAAATTTTAAAATAATACTCACACAGGGACTTAACCGCCAGATTAGAAGAATGTGTGAGGCCTTAGGATATAGAGTACGATCATTAAAACGTGTAAGAATTATGAATATTAAGCTAGACGTGCCAACAGGAGAATATAGAGAACTTAGTAAAGAAGAACTCTCAGAGTTAAATGGATTACTTGAAAACTCCTCAAAAACATATGACTAATCAAAAATCAATAAAACTAATTAGGAAGTTAAAGTCAATTTTTTAGCAAAAATCCAAGATTTAAACTTTTCGACTTTGGTAGAAATAATTTAAATAGTATGAAACGCTTACTACTTGCACCGCTATTAGTTAGTAATTGAGTATTATTTGATCACCTACTAAGGATTAGCAGTCCTAGCTTTTTTTGTCCAATCTTCCTCGGTTCTTCTCCAACCCTGAGCAATTAATTTTTTCCATTATTCTCTAACTTCTTCTTTCTTAAATTTTTTTCTGGTTTTCATGACAGGTGGTTCTTTGCCCCATGTAGAAGTAACCTTTCCAGAATCAACAAAAATATATTTAAAAATTGATCTTTATTATTTGTATTTTCTATAAGCCTTTTATACTTAATGTTTTTTGAATTGACCAAATAATAAGACCTATTCATTACTTTTTTAAGGATAAAAGTCTACTTTCCAACGCATCAGGCAATAACTTAATGGGTTATATCCATTACAATTCCAGAACTTGAATATTTTTACAGCGAAATGGTGGAAATTAGCATCATTGAAAAATGCCCAACCAAAATAAATAGCAAATGCAGTTACAACAAACGCAGCATATTGAAGCCAATGTGTTCCAGAGTTGTCTACACCATTTTTGTCAAAATTAGAATTACTCATTTAAAGGATTGGATAAGCTATCCATCCAAATAAAGTGTAGTTAATAATAACAGCCATGAAACCTATCATTGCAAGCCTTCCATTTGTTCTTTCCGCAATAAACCAATAGGTATTTGGCCATTCAAAATTTTCACCCATATTGAATTTTTGATCTTCTGAAATTAAGTCCTCTTTAGAAGTATTATCTTGGTCAAGATAATAATTACTATCTGGGTAAAAACTTTCGCTTGAAAAGTTATCTTTAAACTTACTCATTATTATTTGAAAATTAATATCTATATATTAAAAAATAAAAAGGCCAAATAGGTTAAATAAGCATTTCATTATTGAATCGCTATATAATCGCTAAAAAAATTCAAGGGAAAAAATATAGCTACTTGTAATAAACACTATTTAAACGAAAAGCATTTGAATTTATTCGATCAAAAAAACTCCTTAAAAATATTGAAAGTGAATACAAAGAAAATTAATGGTGCAAATTTTTTAATATCTTTTTCAAGAAAAGCTGCTTACTAGAATCTTTGTCTTTATAAGATAGTTCGTTTGCTAAATACAAAAGGAAATGGTTTAAAAGATTGTGATAAGGAATTTAAAGGAGAATTGACGTGACATTATTTAGTGGGCTTTTTATGAATCTAAAGTTGAAATGAAATAGTTTAAATATGATTAATGTATAGACAAAATATTGCTTTTATAGCAGAAGAATTTTTTTTGAAATGGCAAATTACAAGATCAATGGTCCAAGCTTTGTAGTATCTTGTTCTGAGAAAGTAAAGATCCCATTAATGGTATGTTCTCATGAAAGAAGCGGGACTCATTTCATGATGAACTCAATTTCAGAATGTACTGAATACACTGTTAGTCCATTCTTAAACTTTGACTATATGCCTTTAGGTTCTTTTGTTAATTTTTTTTCAAAGGAAAGTATAAATAAATTTCTTTTATCTCTTCAAGACATTAGTAGAAATGAATATAGTACTAATTGTGTTAATAGTATTATAAAGTCCCATTTTCCTTTAAGTCTTTTAGATCATAATAATAATTTATGTAGAGTGATATACATTTATAGAAATCCTGAGGAGGTTTTTATTTCTTATTGGAAGTTTTTGCATAGATGGAATTGGTTGGAAGGCCCAAAGTTAAGTTCACCCTTAGAACTAATTAAAACCAATCCAAAAGGCCAGTCGCAAAGATATCAAATAGAAAATTATACGAATTATTTTGCGAGATGGGCATCACACATAATTGATGCGAAAAACGCATCAAGAAATTCATCGAATATAGTTTTAGTAAATTATTCGGAATTGAAAAATAACTTTGAAAAAACGATTGAATATATATGCCATAAACTCAAGATCAATATGTTCCAGCAACCAATAAAACCAAATAAAGAAAAATTCATTTACGGAAAAGCAATAGAGATTTGTGATCAAGAAAAAATATTAATGAAGAATTTTATTAAAGAAGAAATTAAAAAATTTCCAAATTTGCCAAATGATTTATTAAATTTGTTTTAATATTGCAAACCATATAGGTTTTAGCATTTAGTACTCTGCATATGACTTTTCTTCAGTAATTTCTGAATTAGATAATTGATTTATTCTTTTTTTTATTTCTGCACGTTTATCATTTTTAAAATAAACAGATCTGGCTAATTCAATGAAAATATTGTCGAATTCTTTGTTTTTCTCTTTTATTCTTATTTGGTCCTCAATGTTCCATAATGTTAGGTTTATCTCTTTAAGCTGGGTAAATAAATCATCAGTTATTTCTATTTGATGTTTTTCCATCAATTTTCTCAAAAAAGAAAGTTCTTTTAATACATTTTCCAATTTAGAGTTTTGTAATTTATTTGTTTTGATTTCAAGGATGGTAATTTTGTCTACTAGCTCTCCAATTGAGATTGGTGCATTAATAATTTTTTTTTTAATAGAGGAATTTTTCATATTTAATTATTTAAAAAATTATTTAGTTTTATTGAAACCCTTATCATTACTTCCCGCCAATTATTTCTCTCAATTTGGCGAAATATTTCCATGTTTTCGTACCAGAAGGTATGGTTACCTTTTAAACCCCACCTCCAATCAGGGATTTTCTGAAGTAATAGCCATGTTTTTTTTCCCATGCCAGCAGCTAAGTGAGCAATCGCAGAGTCTGAAGTAATAATTAAATCACAATTAGCAATAATTGATGATGTTTCAACAAAATCCCAGATCTCATTGACATCTTTTTGAAAATCAACAAATTTATTCTTAAATAAGCAATCTTTTAATTGTTCCTCTCCATAACCTTTTTGTAAGGATAAAAATTTGCATTTACTATTTTCAGCTAATGTTGAAAATTCGTTAAGTAATAAAGATCTACCTTTATGAATTCCTTGCTCAGTTTCAGGGTTACCTTGCCAATGAATGCCAATTATTTTCTCTTCATATTGTGAAAATAATAATTTCCATTTATTAATTAAATATTCATCAGAATTGATATAGGGAGCTTTTATTCGTTGATTACTTGGACTAATATTAAGTATTTTTGGAAGTGATAATAATGGAATCCATTTGCCTTCTGAAAATTTATTTGCTTGATTTGGAGACAGTGGATCAAAGTCTATTTTTGAATTTTTGATTACACCGTGAAGCTTTTCTTGAGCACAAAAATAAACCTTTTGATCTTTTTTTCTTAATAAAGGTAAAAATCTCATGAACTGGAGGGTATCTCCTAAACCTTGTTCTGAAACAATTAATAACTTATTAGGCCTCTCTGAATCCTCCCCACTCCAAATAGGAATGTTGGGAGATGCGTGAGGAAGGATTCTTATGTTTGTATGCTTATACCTGTATTCATAATTTTTCAACCCCTCCTTGTAATTTCCTTTAAGTAAAAAGATTTTACTTAAATTTTTTCTAGCTATTGCGTTTTTCGGATTAAGTTTTATTGCCTTAAAAAAACTTGAGGTAGCGGAATCAAAATCCTCTATTTCAAATTGAGCATAACCCAAATTATTGTAAAACTGGACTGAATTTTTATTGAGCTTAATTGCTTTTAAGTAAGATTTAATAGCTGAATGAAAATCTTCTTTTTTTTGTAAGGTTATTCCAATTTCATTGAACACCAAATCAAGGGAATTAACATTTTTGAGCTTTAATATTGTTTCGAAAGTTTCCAAAGCTTTTTCTAAATCACCTTTTTGTTGATAAATTCTTCCTAAATTAAAAAGTGTAGAAAAACTATTTGAATCTATTTTTAAGGCCTTTAAGTAGACTAATTCAGCAGCTTTAAAATTACCTGACTTTGAATATGCAATTGCAAGGTTGTTATAGATTCTCTCGTTATGGGGGGATAATTCTATCGCTTTTAAATAATAATTAATTGATGATTCTATATTTCCTTTTTTAAAAAAAGCTACTCCAAGCATATTTAGAGCATTTGAGTCTTCAGGTCTTATTTTTATTGTGTTTAAGAAAGAATGTGCAGCATTATCAAAATCCCCTTTTTTTAAATAAATAATGCCTAAATTAAAATGTCCTTCGGCGTATTTTGGGTTTAGCTTGGTTGAATACGTTAAGTATTCGAACATTTCTTCAACATTTCCTTTTTTTCCACTTAAAACTGCCAAGCTTCCATAAACAGAATAATTATTAGTTCCACTTGAGATAATTTCTCTAAATAAATTTTCTGCCTCTAGATAGTTGCCTTTTTTTAAGGCTTTAAATGCTAGTATTTCTTTTTTTATTTTCTCTTCCATCTAATATATTTTATTTGCGAAATTTACTAATGGATATAGTTAAATGATAGTAAATGAAAAGATTTTCTTTGACAGTAATTGTAACGATAAGGATTATTTATGGCTCTGGATTATTTTGGTTACTATGGCATTAATAAAGGAATAAATTGAATGACTAATAAATGGAATGACAAATCTTGGCAAAAAGATTTTTTGAACATGAAGTCACATTCTCCTGCTGATGTGAAGCTATTAATGGGATGTGTAAAAGGATTAAAAGATGCCTGGCGTTTAGGTGTTCTTCATGTTGTATACGAAAGAATGAAGAAAAAACAAATGCGACAAGAACAACAGTCTTAGCGTTCGTAAAAGATCCTGTTGGACATAAGATAGAGTTAATTGAAGGAGACTTATGAAGGAATTAGAAGAAAATACTATTGAACAAATAAGAACTCTTCTAAATTATTTAGAGCAAACAGATCTATTAACAAAAAAGGATATACTTAGGTGTTTAGATGTAATAGCAAGAGAGTATGGCGGAGAAGTAGTTGACAAAAATTAAATGGCAAATCCAGATCAAAAAACAATATTGCTAGAACAAGCTTATGACGAACTAAAGGCAATTTGCATCAAGTTCCAAGACGAATCTGGAGCTACAGATATGGAAGTAAAAACTTTACTTAGGGAACTTGCGAGGGTTTATGAGAAAGATATTGATGACAACTATGACATAGATTGGGAAGTTTAAATGAGTTTATTTGATATTCTTTTGCTATAAATTAATTGAGGCCAGACCTCGTCAGCACACTCTACGTTTGCTGCAAGACATAAATTGATTCTATATAGTTGCGAGTCGATTTAATAACCCTTTCAGTAGTTGGAATTTCTGGAAGGGTTTCTTGTTACTGATATTTATTTAGTAATCGGTTATAAATTACCAACAATACAATTACCCCCGCTATTCCATAAATTGCATGGGATGGGTCGTGATGATTCTGCCAAAGCTCTTTTAAAAATCCCTTCAAAACTTCAAGGCCATTGCCTAATGAGAATAACACCCATAAGATTTTTCATAAATTAATTTGCATAATTTCTTACAACTGGTAATTTTAGTGGGCTTCAATAAATTCAAATGCAAGATAAAAAAATTGAAAAGATAGCTGCAGTTGCAGTAAATATAACAAAGGTGCTGGTAATAATTTATTTAGGCTTCGTAGAAGTATTTAAAATTGGCAAATTACTTAGAGAGAAGTTAGATGTTGAATTTGATATTTCTCGAAAATGGGCTTCACAAAATTATTCAATTCTAAAAAAACGACTAGCGGAACGAAAAGTAGCGGGTGTTATAGAAAATTAGTAAGCGTTTTATTTACGCAACAAGTTTGATCGAATATACGGCATCCTTACAATTATTTTTTTTATCCCATTCCTTTGCGAAAGGAGATTCCATCTCTGCACCTAATTTTTCTAAGTCGGTACAGTTCATTAACAAATGAGATTTGTGTTCATTCACTTTTACAAACTCATAATCAGTTACAAACTCCTTACACATTTCATCAAGAAATAAAGTCGTTACATCATTTTTAAATTCTTCAAATGTACAGCTAAAAGTTGAGATTATGAGAGTATTCATTAAAAAAAAGGAGCTAATTACCCCTTATTTTAGATCGACTTTCAATCAATTAGTAATTAATTAATTTTCTTTTTCCATCTCTAGTTTCTACTTTATTTATTCTTAAACCTATAAAAGCAGCCCAAATAACTGCAAATAAAATTGGTAAAAAAATGATTGCAAGTTTCATCATTGTTTTAATCCTGTTATTTGCTCAAAAGAATACCCTTTAAATAAATAGGAAAAAATAGGTACTTTATCTAATTAAGCAGCATCATATTCTTCATCTTCAAGCTCTCTCATAAATCTTTTATCTAATAAGTAAGCGTCTAAAAGCTCTGCTGCCATCAGTATCTCAGGAGCATTTTTAGATACTTCTTGTTGATCTTTGTCTAATAAGTAATTGTCTAAAAGCTCTAGATTGTTATTTTCTTTAATTTCTTTATCGCTGTCTAATAGCTCTCTTATATAGGTATATACAAGCTTTTTGTCGTACCCACTTTCTCTAATTTCTTTTATCATTTCGATTGGAATTTTCATAATCGTCAATCCCTATGTGACAGTCTTTTAGAGGAAAATAAGCCTAAATAAGCCAGTAATAGAGGTATTTAGAGCAAATTAGAGCCCATAGACGCATACTTACGAAAAAATAAGGAAAAAGCAAGAGAATTACCATTAAGCAGAATTGAAGTTGTCCACTATTTGTCCATTTTAGGCGTGGACAAATTTCTCAATAAAAAAGCGAGTCTGGGAAACTCACTAGTAGGATTGGTTTTAAAGAGTCGGGGCGACAGGATTCGAACCTGCGACCTAGTGCTCCCAAAGCACCTGTGGGAAATGCTAAATAAATCTAAAAAGAATATTTTTCATAATTGGGAATAATCTAAAGCCTTTTTTTGTCTTTTCTTTTGGAAGAAGAAAATTCTTGCAATACTTATCACTATCTCCAACAAGCTTTTCTAATTCCAATTTTGATTCTTTATAGCTTTGACTTTTTTTATCACCAAGTTGATAAGTACATAAGAATTTCAATCTTTCATTTCTGATCACTGGTTGTAATTGCCTGATAAGAAAAAATATTGTGAGTGAAAGGCTTATGAAACCAGCAAAAATAATAAATGAGGAAAAAATTGATGAAGAAAAGGAATAATTAGTTTTCTTTTTTACTATCTTTCTAGGCTTGGAATGAACTTTTTTTCTTGTTGGATTTTTTCTTCCCTTAACACCATTCCGAGATAATCCTTTAGTTCTTTTTTTAAACAAACTTCTTAAGGAATATGCACATATGTTTCTTTTATCGTTTAGAAGGTAACAAAACAAGTTATGAACGCATAAAAAGTTTTATAAGGTATTTAAAAACAATTCCTAGTAAAGTTATTTATTTTTCCCAATTTTTTCCCAAGGTGGGTTTTGGCCTTCGCTGAAAAGCCAGTCGGGGCGGGGAGATTCGAACTCCCGACCTAATGCTCCCAAAGCAATTGGGTATTAACATAAAATTAATCTATAATCCCATTTTTATTAAAATCAATATTAAAAATACTTTCATATCCGTTACTTGTTGTCTGTGCATCAGTTAACCAGCCACTCCCAGTTGTCATAACACCAGAAGAATTTGTTGACCATATATAGTTATAGCCTTCTCTATACGAGCCATCGCTACCTTCAAATAAGACATCAAATCCACTGCCAGTCTGTTTTGCAGCAGTGACATCCCATAGAGAAGAACTATCGTCAGAATAAGTTCCACCTTCACTGTTTTTAAGAGTATAGATATCTGAGCTGCCAAATAATTGATAGGCAGATCCTCCAGAAATTAGTCCATCATTATTAAAATCTTTGCCAAATTTATTTTCATAACCACTGGCATGGCTTGCTGTCTGTGCATCAGTTAACCAGCCACTCCCAGTTGTCATAACACCAGAAGAATTTGTTGACCATATATAGTTATAGCCTTCTCTATACGAGCCATCGCTACCTTCAAATAAGACATCAAATCCACTGCCAGTCTGTTTTGCAGCAGTGACATCCCATAGAGAAGAACTATCGTCAGAATAAGTTCCACCTTCACTGTTTTTAAGAGTATAGATATCTGAGCTGCCAAATAATTGATAGGCAGATCCTCCAGAAATTAGTCCATCATTATTAAAATCTTTGCCAAATTTATTTTCATAACCACTGGCATGGCTTGCTGTCTGTGCATCAGTTAACCAGCCACTCCCAGTTGTCATAACACCAGAAGAATTTGTTGACCATATATAGTTATAGCCTTCTCTATACGAGCCATCGCTACCTTCAAATAAGACATCAAATCCACTGCCAGTCTGTTTTGCAGCAGTGACATCCCATAGAGAAGAACTATCGTCAGAATAAGTTCCACCTTCACTGTTTTTAAGAGTATAGATATCAGAGGTACCAATGAGTTTATAGCCATCAGAACTTAGAAAAGCTCCATTTCTTAGATTAGATGCTGTATAAGTAGTTGAGTTAAAAGTTAGATTTTCTATCGTTGTAAGAGAATCGGTTCCATCTCTATTAGAGGTATTATCTGTAATCTTTATAGTCTGATTATCTGCACTTTTCCAAACTGTGTAATTGTATATATCTGCTGAGAATTGAGCAGTATCTGTGCCTGTACCACCAGTTAAAGTATCATCACCAGAACCTCCAATTAAAGTATCGTTTCCAGAACCACCATCTAAAGTATTATTACCAGAATTTCCGGTAAGAGTATTATCTAAAGAATTACCCGTTGCATCTATATTGCTTGATCCCGTGAGAGTTAAATTTTCTACATTATTGGATGCTGTGTAGGTAACAGAAGATTGTATTAAATCTGTTCCTTCTGAAGAATTTTCTGTAACAGTATCGCTGGTACTGTCCACCAAATAAGTATCATTACCAGCTCCTCCAATTAAAGTGTCATCACCAGCGCCTCCATTAAGAAGATTATTATATTCATTCCCAACTAAAGAATCATTATTTGATCCCCCAGTTGCATTTTCGATTATACAGTTTCCTGTTGAATTGAAAGCGATTGTGTAACCAATATTCTGAGTTCCAAGTCTTGAGATAAAACCGCCTCCGCCAAGAGAGTTTTCTAATGTTGCATTTCTTAGATCAATAGTCACTGAATCTGTTTGTCCAGCTGCAGTTATAGTATCTTCACCCCCATTGTCCCAGAGGCAATTCCATCCATTCAAATTAGAGTTATCTAAGGAGTATGTATTATTTCCTGTTGATGCATTAGTATTGGCGCCATAAAGAGCTTGGGTTGCAGCAATATCAAAAGCGCCTAGTGTCTCTAAAAATCCAGATGAAGCAGAATAAGAAGAAGGGTTATAGTCATTACTACCAACTGTGTTATAACTCATAACGGTATAGGGAGACGCACTTAATCCATGATCTCCTGTATCATTACTATTCAATACACCTGGAAATACTGCAGTGTTATCGTGTGGGTGGGCAATTCCCATTGAATGGCCAAGTTCATGCATAGCCAATTCAAGTAGGAAGGTTCCTGGTGAAAATATATCTGATCTATCGGGCACTCCATCGGTAGAATATTCTGTATAATTGACAGTTGTTAAACCAGTGGGTGTGGTGGATGCATAAAGATAAGATCCTGTTGTATCGGGAGGCGAAGCCCAGCCAGCAGCACCAATACTCTCTTCCTTATTAAGAGAAGCCCAAAGAATATGAGATTCACTTGCTGTTCTTCCTTCTGAGAAAGTAATATTGGCTACTGAAGAAAATGCATTCATAGCTGAGATATATCCAGTTCTCTCCTGGGCTAGTAAAGGCCCAGCTTTAAATTGCCCCATAGTTATATCGTCGTCATAAATAAAGAACTTCAAAGCAGTTGTAGTTGTTGTTGGATTTGCACTCCCCCATTTACAACCATTACCCCATTTAAGTCCTTGCATAAATACATTAGTATGATCAATACCAGACCAAATATCCGATAAAGATAAGTCTGCATTTGGAGCAAAATCTCCAAAATCTCTTACTGTAGAGACTATTTCAGGTGTCGAATTAACAGTAGTCGTGAGACGATAACTTCCTGTGGAACTACTTAACCACGGAGCAGATTTTGCCGCCAAGAAGTATGTACCAGTATTTGATGCTGTAAAACTAATTCTTGATTCAAATAATCTTTCTCCTCCATCATCGTCTGACTTTAAAAGAGACGGTGAGTAATCAAACAGTTCGAGATATGGGTCAAATAATGTACCATGTCCAGACCCTCTTCCCGTAAGTTCAAAAGTATAACTAGCTCCTCGAATAAGTCTTATTGCAACAGCATCTTTATCTCCTGAATAGCTTATATTTCCTGAAAAAGTATCTCCTGCCGAAATGGCGTATGGAGTATTTTTACTGTAAGGAGCATCAGAAGTTTCTACAATATTTCTCAGAGAATTTGAACCAATGTAATTCAATCCCTCTTCACTATGAATATTTCGTTCACCATAACTACATAAAACACACAAGTTTCAAATTTTGTAGTAATTTTTTTTATGTTATCTAATTCTTTCTTAAGTATTTAACTAAAATGTTCAATTTTTAATAATTTATTTCCGATCTGACTTTATTCCTCGAAGTGCGTCAAATGCTTTATCAATAGTATCTGTCAATAAAGTTATTAAACGTTTTTTTCTTACGATAAAGTTAACGGAAACACTTTGGCCAGATTTTATTTCATAATTTTTTTTATTTAAATTAAAATATTGCCTTTCTAAGCTTACTAATACAGGAAATCTTGATTGAGGATTTTGTTGATCAGCGGGTAAAACTTCTTCTCCTACTAATTTTAATTTGCCTTTTATTGAACCAAATTCTGTAAAAGGAAAAGCATCAACTCTTATTTCAGCTTTCATATTTGGTGTAAGAAAACCTACATCTTTGTTAGTAAGAAAAACTTTAGCCTCTAAATCACCATCAGGAACAATTTTCAAAAGTACTTCTCCTTCGGTCACTGCATATCCTTTACTAGATGGTATTAAGTTAAATACAACGCCATCCACTGGTGATGACAATCTAGTCCTTGCATCCATCGCTTTTATTTCTTCAATTTTAGAATTAGCTTGATTTAACTTCAATTTGATATCTTGAACAGCAATTTTTTTTTCTAAATAATCTACTTTAGAAATTGCGCCCTCTTTAAAAAGCGTTTCATAGATGTCTAAAATATTTTGACTGATTTTTAGTGATTCATAAAGATTTTCAACATTTAATCTCAATCCTTGAATCTGAGCCTGATATATTGAAGAATCTAATTTGATTAAAATTTCTCCATTTTTAACCTTTTGCCCCTCATTAACTTTAATATTTTTTATGGTTCCTCCTATTGGAGATTTAATTGGTCGTTCTGAACCTTTAGCTTGTAATTCCCCTTTTGCAATTACAACTTCATCTATACGAACAATAGAAGAATATATAAATCCAACACTAACGGTACTAATAATTGACCAAAGAAGTCTTCTGTTCCATCTTTGAGAAGATTCGAATCTTGGTTCTTCATTACTGGAATTACTACTTATCCAAGATTTTAAGTTTTTGAGCTTAAATTCTTTTTTTATCATTTTAGTTCTGACTTTTGCTGTTTAAATAAAGTTGCATAACGACCATTTATTTTTATAAGTTCTTCATGAGTTCCTTGCTCTACTAGTAGACCTTTGTGCAAAACAAGAATTTTATCTGCATGTATTAAATTTGTTAGACGATGAGTAATAAATAATACAGTTTTGTTTTTAAAAAGATTTGCCAATTCATTTGTAACCTGATATTCAGTATCAACATCAAGAGAGCTAGTAGCTTCATCTAATATCAACATTTTTGGTTGTTTTAAAACCATTCTTGCAATAGCAACTCTTTGTCTCTGTCCTCCTGAAAGATTTGATCCTCTTTCACCTACTTTTGTAGAATAGCCGGAAGGTAAATCTTGAATAAAAGAATGAGCACAAGCAACTTTAGCTGCAGTTTGAATTTCTTCAAATGATGCTTCTGGACGAGCCAAAGCAATATTATCCTTAATAGATCCTTCAAATAGTAAAGAATCCTGAGGAACTACACCTATTTGAGATCGTAATGAATAAAGATCTACTTTCGATATGTCTGTTTTATCAATTTCAATAAATCCGCCTTTAGGTTCAAAAAGTCTTATTAGCATTTTTACTAATGTGCTTTTCCCGGAACCACTGCTTCCTACTATTCCAACAAATTCTCCTGGTTGAATTTCAAAATTTATATTTGAAAGTTGAGGAGGACCAGAATTATCAAATCTAAAATTTACACTTTTGTACTTAACTTGGCCTTTTATAGGAGAAAGAGGAGGAAGATTTTGGCCGGCTATCTCAATTTCTTCTTTTTGATCAACTACATCAGATAATCTCTCCAGAGAAATAATTGTTTCTTGAAAGTTTTGCCAAAGACTCACAATTCTCAACATTGGCCCAGTGACGTAACCTGATAGGATCCGAAAAGCGAATAGTTCTCCTATTGTCATTTGACCCTTTAATACGAGAGTTGCACCTGCCCAAATAACTATGAGTCCAGAAACTTGCTGTAGAAAATTACTTGCCGCCCCAGCAGAGGTGCTTGTTATTGTATTTTTAAATCCCTCTTTAATTTGACGTTCATAAAATTTCTCCCATCTCCACTCACTATATAATTCTATACCTTGCCCTTTTATTGTTTCCATTCCTGAGAGAGTTTCAACTAGATGGCTATTAACTTGAGCACTAGCATTAGCTTTTTTACGAAGCTGTTCTTTAATAATGGGAGAAATGAAATAAGAAAGAAGAATGAAAAAAGGAAGAACTGCTAAAGAGAAAAAAGTTAATCTTACAGAGTAAACCAGCATGACTCCCACATAAATTATAGAAAATGTGGCATCTAAAAAAGCTGTTAATGCAGTCCCAGTAAGAAAACCTCTTATTTTTTCTAGCTCATTAATCCTATTACTTACTTCACCAACAGGTCTGGTTGAAAAATAATTTAAAGGTAAACGCAATAAGTGATGAATAATTGTTGAACCTAAGGAAATGTCAATCCTATTAGTAGTATCTGCAAAAAGATAAGTTCTTAATGAAGATATTACTCCTTGAGCAATCGCCATAATTATTAGAAGAATCCCCAATATATTTAGGCTTGTTATGTTGCCTTGATTTATAACTGCGTCAATAATTTGCTGGATTAACAAAGGATTAAAAAGACCTAGTAATTGAGCAAAGAAACTAGCTGCTACTACTTGTAAAAGGCTAAAACGATGCTTATATATAGAAGGTAAGAACCATTTCCAACCAAAACGTACCTTTGGTGAAAAAGATGTGCGTTCAATGTATAAAACTTTAAAATCTTTTTTAGTCTTTAAATTAAAAATCTTCTCATTAGACAACCATTTATTTCCTTCTAAAGGATCACCAATAAATGATTTTGCCCCTGATTGTTCCCATATAACTATAGGTTTATTCTCCATAAAAACTAAACATGGGCAGGGGACTCTTTTTGTTAATTCTTTTTCTTTTGGAGATAGTAATGAGGATTTGAGACCAATAAATTCAGAAATTGCAGCTACCTGATGAAAATCAATTCTCTTATTTTTATTCAATTTAATTTGCTCTGAAATTACTTTCCTTAATAAGTCTTTTCTAAAAGGTAAATCATAAAATTGAGATAACATTCTTAAGCAAGCTAGTGTTTCTTCAAGAAGACCCGTGCCTCTTGAATGTGGATAATTATTATTTTTATTTAGACGGCCATACCAATCTTCAAGAGCCTCAAATTGAGGATTGCTAGCTTCTCTTTCTGAATTTCGTTTCTGATATTCTTCTTCATAAACATTTTGAGTATATTTTTCTTTAAAAGTACTTAATTTTTTTTGTAAATCTAAAGATATGGGAATTAATCTTGCCGGAATTGAGCCCTCTACGTTGTATTGCAGTGGTGAATTCAAAAAATATCCACAATTTAAATTCTCAATATTAGAGCTACTAATCATTAATCTCCCCTGATTTTGATTTAAGTAATTTTCTCCAGGGTCAGCATTTATAATTTTTATTGAATTAGAAAGTTCTTTTTCTAACAACTTTAATAAAGTTTTAGATTCAAATTTTTGAAAATCGCTATTATTTTTTAATGCGCTGTAAAACTCAATTAAATCAACTGTTAAAAAGGAGTTTAAGAAATCTTTTTCTTTTAAGATTAATTTTAAAAATTTATTTGCAGGGAAAAGCCATCCGCTTACATTATCTGAGGCGGCTATGGAATGATCTAAAACGCCTCTTAATAATTGAACCGCTCCAATATATTTACCTTCACTAAATGTTTTTAGAGTAAAAATTTCCCCGCTATTACTTTTAACTAATAAACGTAATTTCCCCTTTAAAATAAAAAATAAACCTGGAACATCTTGATTAAAATCACAGAGTTTTTCACCTGGTTCAAGGCTTAATGGTACCAAATGATCAGAAATCGATTCTAAGATTTCAATTCTTAAATTAAAATAATTTTTTAAAAATTCAGTTTTACTCAAAATTTTATCATTATTGAATATTTGTTCTTAAAGAATTTTTTTTGATGAAACTATCAATAGAATTATTCAAAAAAACTCCTCCAAGTTCTAAAGCTAATTTGTTAATTATTTCATCATTAAGTGAGGTATTTAACAATTTTTCTTTCCTAATAATAACCCACCAGTTATCAATCATTCTTGGAGAGCAGAGTTTACCTTCTTCACTTATTTGAAGTAAATGAGCTAGTAAAGGGTGAGCATTACCTAGAGGAACTGGTCCTATATGTCCATTTGTTTTCTTTTCTATCCCCTCTGAATATTTAGATGCAATATCTTCAAATGTTTCTTCTTCTTCTTTGATTCTTAGAAATAATTCATTCGCTAAATTTTGATTTTTAACTCGAATAATTGAATATTCAATCATGTCTAAATAAGATTTTCTTTCTAAATAATAATTTGATATTTTATCTTCAAAATTGTTGACGCACCAAAATGACCATTGCCATTTTCTTACAATAAAAACTTCCCATTTTTCATCTATTAGCCCATTTAAAATTTTCCAAGAATTTAAAGCTTCTTCCGATTCGATTTTATTGAAACGACACCATTGCTTTACTAAATTATTAAATTCATCTTGATTAGGTAAACGAATAGATGAAATATTTTCATCGATAATCTCTTCTGCTTTTATCTGTCTAAGCAATCCCCAAGATGCAATTTTTTTATAAAAAGAATTTTCCATTTTTAAATAATTGTGGAAAAAGAATTTTTGAATTTTAAACTATATATACTAAGTTAAACTTGTTTTAATAATTTTACTTTGAAACTATTGATTACCTAGATACCTGGGTATGAACAAATAACTAAAGAGTATATTTGTGATTAATTGCTATGGCTATCGGAGCGATAGAATTAGAACCTTCGACCTAGTGCTCCCAAAGGACTCGATCTATCAAATGAGATTCCCTTTAAATCCTAGTAATAGACAAAAATATCTACAGGTAATGGAAGTACTTTGAGACTCAATATAGGTAAATCTTCGAAGATTATAGAAGGTCTTTATAGATTCTAGATCCCCCTAGAGATCCTTTGGCTTATGAGACTGAAAGACAACAAAAAAGCGAGTTGGGAGACTAGTTAGTATAACTTGGTTTTTAAGAGTCGGGGCGACAGGATTCGAACCTGCGACCTAGTGCTCCCAAAGAACACGCACAAACAAGGCTATAATTGAGACTTATTGCTATGTCAAGACTTTAAAGAAATAAAGTGCGGACTAATTTGGACTAATATGTTTTGTTTTGGGTGTGTTTTGGGTGCATTGATATTTAAGTTTAGAAATATTAGAAGGTCTCAAAAACCGGCTTAAATGGCATAGATCCGAAATTATAGGGTTCTCCATTTACAAATTCAATGCCATATCCAATATCAGTAACTGCAAGTTGCATTTCTAAACCATTAGTTGAATTATTTATTACGACTGGGGTACCAGAATTTGTCTCAAAGACACCTATAAGTCTTTCTACTTCACCTGTATTTGTGGCTGTAGTTAAATTTGCATCAGCCGCTGTGAGAAGAGCTGATACTTTACCTCCCCCATCCATTGTCGCAGGAGCAAAGTAGGCACTAAAACTACCATCTCCAAAATCATCAAGAGTCTCAGTATGATCTTGTGCTGTACAGAAACCTGATGCTGCTGTTGTTCCTGCTGTACTATCTCCATTAGTATCTGAGCAATACTTAACTTCGTCTCCTGATCCATTTAGAATACTAACACTACCTCTTAAACCAAAAGTATTCGTAATAATAATGTATGCATGTGTATATGTATTTGATGCGGGTCTTCCATCCATTTCAGGTAAAGAAACAATATTATTAGCCAAATCAGCAGTTACTCCTGTACTTGTCATTGTTACTACACAATCATTTTTGCTAAATGTTCTTGGCGAACCTGTCTGAATTGGTTGAGCAGTACATAATCCTAATTCGTGGATTGTAATTTCAAACCTTTCAGGCGTATCACTGCAAAATGTCATTGAATTACCAATTTGTGCCGCTGTTTTTTGATATTTGCCATCAACTTTTTCCCCAATCGCAGTTGTACATTTTTGGGTGGAACTAGCTTTGGCAACATCTTGAAAAGCTGTAAAACCAAATAACCCAAATCCAATTGCAATTGAGTTGATGTTTTTTAGAAGATTTTGTTTGAATTTCATCGTGATAGTTTTTGTGGATTTTTAAAATTTAGTTTTTAAGGTTTAGACTCCTTTAGCTCTATTCTGGAAACTACCAGTTGATCTTTCTAGAAGAACATCGTACTTCCGTTTTACTGGTTGAGTCATTTGAGTGATCATATTTTTCTTATAATCTTTTTTGCCAAATGCCACTGGACTACCCGTAAGATTCACTCTTAATCCAAAGAATGTTTCATCTGTCCCTGGAAGAGAAGTGTTTACCGTGGTTGATGCAGCAGATATTTCATTGGATACATAAGCTTCTAAGCCAACATGAGGCGTAGCCTGCCAACTAACAGAACCTTCTAATCCAGAATTGTCCTGTGTATTTTTATAGTCCCAGTTGAACCCTCTTACAAAGAAAGCAAGTTGCGGATTATTAGGGAGCCTGTAACCTAGCTCAACATCCCAACCATCAACGACTCTTTCCTTGTAAGAAACACCTTTTACAGTTACATCTTTTTCATTAGTTATGGCCATATACCAGTTATTTCTAAGTTCAAAATCTTTCCAGAGATATTCTCCTCCAAGTCCAAGTCTGCTATGAGCATCACTATAATCTGTCATTCTGTAGTCCCAGAATGCATTCGCTCCTAACATTGATACATCATTGGGACGATGTCTAATCCCTAAACCAAAGTTAGTAGTGGCACCCTCTGCATTAGTTGCAGTTGCTAATCTTGCTTGAGAGAAAGCAAGTGTTTTAATATCACCCTCATCATCTTTTGCCAGTTCTCCAAGTTTCATCAAACTATTTAAAGAGAAACTTGTATCAGATTCTGTTCCTCCTCCAATTCTGACAGAGGTCTGGGCAAAAAATGGAATACTTTGAATCGAATTATTAGCTGTTGAATTTACAAAGTCATATCCGGCATCAGCTAATATTTTTTTACCATCACTAAACATCAAATCAGTATATTGACTGCCTTCTGCTCCTTGGTTCATTAAGGGCACAAACTTAGTTGAATAAGTTGCTGCTTTGATTATGTATTCGTCTAATTTATCTTTGGGTTCATAAATATTTTGCGTGTTTGCAGATTGATCAAATTTGATTTCTTCAAATTTGTATTCGTTAGCAGAAACAGAAAGAATAGAAGCAAAAGCTAAGGGGATAAGAGGTAGAGCTTTAAGTATTTTCACTAATTAAAATTTTTTTAAAAAAAATACCATACTTTGAAACTGATTTTCTACAAAAATATGGAAAATCATAAATGAATATACGTTTTTGGTGCATTTTGGGTGCAACCTTTTTTAGGTTTAATTTATTATAGGCTGAGACTTACTGCTATAACTGATCGGGGCGACAGGATTCGAACCTGCGACCTAGTGCTCCCAAAGCACCCGCTACGCAAAATGCGACAGCCCCCATGAGAAACAAGTGAGGCTATAGCTTATTAGTTGCTATTAAAAGAAAATTGATGAGTCTTAAAAAGTAGCAATATATAGCAAGGTGGTGCATAAATAAGCAAAATCTCGCTCAAATCTCGCTCACAAGCAACCTAGTGCCCTATGAGCACTAGCTCGTAGAATTTAGAAATTATTGATTGACATTCGATCTAAAATAAGGGGCAATTAGCTTTTTTTTTATGGATAAAAAGTGGAAGCAGTCTGAATTAAATAGAATTTACAGAGATCATCCAGAATTAAAACCTTTACCTGTTAAAAGCTTAGATATAGTTGTAATTGAATTTCTTAAATTACATGAAGTTGAGGTTATGCCACCGAAAAATAGTAGAGCAGGTGGAGCAATCGCAGGAGCTATAACTGGTGCATTTGGACCAGATGTTGGTGGAGATGCTTTTTTAATACAAGGACAAAACAAACAAACAAAGTTACAAGAATGGACTTCTTGGAAACAATGGGCTTTAAGTCATAAGGATTTTCCTGAATTTAAGAAGAAATTAACTGGGGGAGCCGTTGAAAAAAATGAAGAAATTGAACGAAATTTATACGAACCAGAATTTGTTAAAAAATGGACAGCTTATTTCAAGGAATATGAAGCTAAAGAATATGAAAGAAAGACTAAAGAAAATAAGAGCAGAAGTGTATCTCTTTTTATATTGTTAGCAATTTTTGTGGGAGTAATCGGCATAGCTCCAGAACTAGAAAGAAATTTCGGAAATAATAGAATGAATGAATATATTAAAAAAAATAAAGGTGATACACCAATAAGAAAAATTGATCCATCATCTTTTAATAACGAAAAAAAAGCAGGTTCCAAAAAGGTTAATTGCAATTCTCCTGTTTGGAAAAAGAAACCTATCTGTAATTAATGAAACGCTTACTACTCCCACTACTAGCAGCCCTCGCTTTACCTACTGCTGTTAATGCAAATGTAGATCCAAAAGTCGCTGAAATGTGTATGAAAGCAGTTGATTTTCAAGGTTGCGTTAATGCAATGACTGGGGTTAATAAAAATGCAAAAAATAAGGAAGAATTATTAAATGAAATTAGAAAACTTCCTTCGAGAATCTCAAATACTTCACTAAGAGATTTATCAGGAGAGACTAGATCATTTAGAGATAAATTAGCACTTAGTTCTCCAGAAGAAGTAGGTTTGGAACTCTTCGAAAATGCTAAAAAGCTTGAATCAGCTATCGATATTCTTTACAGCACATGGCAAAGAAAAATAGAGATTCAAAGTAGTGAATGGCTAAAATGGAGTCCTCAAAAAAACTATGAAACAGGACAAAGATTAAATAGAATTTTTGGAGGGTTAACTTTAGATATAAGATGTACAAGATATGGCTTTGTTATACAAGGTCAAGACATTACTTTTGCTGTAAGACTTTTAATTAATACCATTGCAAAAGAAATGGCTAATTCTGAAGGTAAATATTATATTTCTCAAGAAACCTATAAAATCCCTGCCACAGCTGAAATATTTTGTCCAGGAGATCCTAGAAGACCCGTTAAAGTTAGGAAAGAGGTAGAAGAATCTACTAAGCCCAAAAAACCGAATTGCCCTAATCCTGTATGGAAAGTTTCAGGACAAAAATATGTTTGTGAATAAATGAAACGCTTACTACTTGCACCGCTGCTAATTACTCTCTCAATTCTAAATATAGGATTTATTGGAAAGCCTAAATTGGAAGTTTTATATTGTGATCAAGAAAAATATATGAAAGCAAGTATTGAAGAAATGTGGGAAAATTTTCCTTGGATCTATGACAATAAAAATGGAAAACTTTATAAATATGATTCTTTTTTGAATGAAATAAATTTTATGGAAACCGATAAGGTTGGGGATAGTTTATATACTTTTGAGTCAAGACTTGATGGTAAGATTTTAAAAATTAAAGAAACAGAGACTAGTTACGGATATGTATTAGATGACAGGAGATATATCATTGATATTAAAGAAAAAAAATCAACTCATTACCCTGTAGATAATCCTGAGAGAAAGTATATAAACCGTTGTATTAAATTAGATTTGCCAAAAGGGGTAAAAATAAATTATTAAATGAAACGCTTACTACTTGCACCTTTAATAGTTAATAATTGACAGCCAACTAAAAGAGAATCATCTACTATTAATAAAAATTAAATTTAAATGAAAAAAACTATTTTAATTGGTTTAATTGCTGGCATTGCTGGGCTTGCAATTGGTTATAAAGTCCCAAAAGACAAGAATGCTGGTTATGTAATGATTTCTGGAAGGATTACAAATCCAGAACAAGCAGGTAAATACTTTGCAAAAGTAAATGATGTAGTTGTTAAAGGTTGTGGAGCAAAAACATTAACAGTTGATTATGAAACAGATGTTAGAGAGGGATACGATGGACCGTTTTCAGTACTCGCACAATTTCCAAGCAAAAAGGCAGCACAAGATTGCTATGAAGGTGATTATCAAAATATTATTCCTTTAAGAAAAGGAGCTATAGATATGAACTTTAGAATAGTTGAGAGAAATAGATAAAAAATAAAGCTATTTCTAGTGATACTGAGCGACATGAGGTTGCAAAGTTATGCAAGGTATAGCAAATCCTCGCTCAAAGCTCGCTCAGTCTCATTGTTCTAAAAGCAAACAATAAAAAAGAGAGTCTGGGAAACTCTCTTGTATGACTTGGTTTTTAAATGGTCGGGGCGACAGGATTCGAACCTGCGACCTAGTGCTCCCAAAGCAGTAAGACCCCTCTAGTGAGAGAAAGGGATCTAAGCTATAACTAAAGTCATACTCTGAATAAGACTGCACGAGACTGCACACTTTTGCATTTATAGGTTGTAATTCCACGGATTTCCGCAGAAAATAAAGTAGCACTAGGTTGTTTTACGGCTACTACAGAAAGTTGGGTTAAAGAGTTCAGAAAGGCTATTAAGACCAAAATTGGTTCTGGTTGGCAAGTTTCGAATGATAGAGGAAATATGCGTCTTTTAGTAGGAAATAAAAAAAACGGATTTACTTCAATAAACCTTCCTTTTGCTTGGCAAGAGAATCAATGGGTAGATGCTTATGACTTCATAAGGATTGGTGCGGAAGCATATTTGGAAAGTGATAAGAAACTACCTTTAAAAATTGCTTTTAAATTAACTAAGCAAACTGATAAGGAAATTACACTTGATTGGGAAGGTGCTTTGGTTCGATATAGAAAAACAACAACAAGAACAATAAAAGAAACAACTTGGAAGGATAAGCACTTGCCTGTTTTAGAGGGAGTTATGTTTTATATGAATAAAGCCAAGCACAAGCCACAAAACTCAAAGACACTACATAAGAAAGTTCTTAATGAATATGTTCATGGAAAATATAAACAACTAGAAGGTTGGGAGTTAGGAACAACTCAAAGAAGGCATATGAGAATAGCTTTTAATAAATTTTTGGATTATTGCTGCAACTATGAAGACTTCCCATCATATTGGCGACCTCTAGAACCAAAAGTTGCCGGAGAGAGAGATGATCTTATTGGAGAAAACAAGAGAATAGGCTATCCATTAACAGATGCACAGATTGGAAGATTGGTTGATAACTTTGGAGAGAATGACCAAGCTCAAAGATGGAAATTTGCTGCACAACTTTGTGCGGTTTATGGATTAAGACCAGAAGAAATTAATCATCTAGTTCTTCGAAACAATAAGGCAGAACTTTGGTGTACATATCAGAAGAAAAATTCTAAATTTAAAGAAAGAAAATTATTGCCTTTAGCAGTAAGGGATATTGATGGAAAACCTTTTAGTTGGTGCAAAAACTTGCTGCAAAGGTTAGCAGCGGGAGAAAAATTACCAGAAAATAAAGGGAAAGGAGGTCAGAATCTTGGAGAATACTTAAGAAGAAAAAGTATTAAAAATACTTGGTTGTCTATTTGTGCAGAAGCCGAAGCAGAAGGCTTAGAGTGTGTTCCCTATTCCTTCCGTCATAGATATGCCTATGTTGCTCACACAAGACCACTTAAAAATGGAACTATGAGAACAGTTAAGCAAATTGCTGACATGATGGGGCATGACACTGATACAAACAATAAAAATTACGCTAGATTCCAAACTAAGAATCTAGATATGGCTTCTGACTTGGAAGAATTACAGGAGGAAATAGTATGAGCAGTTATCTAGAAGAGAGAATTAGGTGGTATGACGACAATTATCGTAGTGGTAATGCTCTAATATCTGATGCCCAATTTGATCAATTAGAAAATAACTTAAAAAGAGTTAGTCCTAATTGTGATTACTTCACCAATAAAAAAGCTCTTCCACTTCCTTCACTTCCTAAAGATCAAATACAAGAATTTATAGAAGGATTACTTCCAGATACAAGATTAATTATTGAACCAAAGATTGATGGTTGTGCGATTGCTCTTCAATATAGAGATGGCATTTTAGAAAAAGCTATTAGTAGAAAAGGAACAGATTGCACTAATAAGATTTCTGCTGTTCCTGACGTTCCATCTAATATAAAAATCAAAGGTTTATTCCAAGTTAGAGGAGAACTTTTCAATCCTTCAGAATATGAAAGACCAACTTATTCTCAAAGACAGGCGGGTGGTTATCTTAGGGCTGCTGATAGCAAAAGCGATCATCTTAGCTTTTGTAGTTTCCAGATAATTAATGGAAGATTAAATCAGCATGATTCACTTAAATATTTAAAAAAATTAGGTTTTACGATTCCAGAATATAAGAGTCTAAATTTCACTTCTCAAGTTGAGATGTATAGAAAGCAATGGTCAGATAAAAAACTATTTACTAACTACCCAACAGATGGAATCGTTGTAAAAATAAATTCTAGAAAATTGCAATTAATTAGAGAAAAATCTATTGGTGTTTATCCACATTGGGCAATGGCTATTAAGTACTAAAAAATTAGATAAAGTACCTATATTTTGTTATTTATTTAAACGATATTATTTTGATCAAATAAGAGGATTAAAACAATGATGAAACTTGCAATCATTTTCTTGCCAATATTTTTTGCACTTATATGGGCTCTGTTTATTGGGTTAAGAATAAACAAAGTAGAAACTAGAGATGGAAAAAGAAAATTAATTAATTACTAATTGATTGACAGTCGATCTAAAATTAAGAGGAAACAAGCTCCTTTTTTATGTCTTGTTCAGTTACCTCCGTGTTTACTTTTAAAATTGAAAGCACTTTCGATGAATGGGCTGCAATATTTGATAGTGCAGAAGCAGATAAAAGGCATTCAGAATTTGATATCAAGCCACTTTTTAGAGGAGTAAGTAAGGAAGATCCTCAAAAAGTTATTGTTATTCATCAAGCTCCAGAAGGTAATGTTCAGAAGTTTGTCGAAGCTAATGGTGACTGGATGGCAACCCATAGAGTTGACCTTTCAACAATGGAAGAATCATCTTGGACTTCTTCAGCAAAAACGGAAACTTGTTGTGATTAACAAATGAAAAGACTTCTATTCCCACTAATATCGGCACTAACCTTATCTACTTCTGTTCAGGCTGGAATATCTGATGAATTACATAAAAAATGTTTAGAAGCACGAGATTATGCAGGTTGCGTGAATACTAATAAAAAATTTTCTCGCAAAAAAGATAAAGAAATATCTGGGATAGGAATAAGGCTCTTTCTTAATAGTGATACTGCTGAATTAACTATTCAATCTGTAATAAATGACTCTCCTGCCGCTTCCGCTGACATTCAACCAAATGATGTAATTATCAAAATAGATGGGAAATCAACTAAAGGAATGGGTATTACAGAGGCTGTTTCTCTCATAAAAGGACCAATAGATAAGCCAATTAAATTAGTCTTATTAAGAATTAATGAGTCAGGTAAAAAGGAAAAAATAAATGTTCGATTAGTAAGAGATACTTTTAAAGTCCCCAACAAAGAATATTTATATGAAGGAGATATGAGAAGGAAACTAGAGTTTTTCTTTCCAGAAAATTTAAAAGAAATTTTTCCAGAAAATGAACTTTCCCCAAATCAAAAAAGAGGAACCTCAATTTAAATTTCCGAATGAAACCCATACTCCTAGTTGAGCTTTTATTAGTTTTAATTACCATAATTTTTGTTTCTCTAAACCCAATTTCTAGAATTTATATTGCTGATTATTTAGAAAAGATATCCTTATTTTTATTTAAAACAGTAAGTGATGAAGATTTAAATCAGTGGTATGAGAAAAAAGATAAATATGAATTACTTGAGGAATCAGGAGGAGCTTCTTATTGATTGACAGTCGATCTACAATAAGGGGCATTTAGCTTTTTTTTATTGGTTATGTTTGTGCATATTGCATGGCATCCATTTATCCCCCATTTGATGAGCACCTTCACAATCAAATTTATGAGCTTCTTTTTCAGCCTGTTCTTTTGTATCAAATAACATTGGCATTTTTATTTGTTTTTCGGCTTGTTTATTGGAACAACCCAAAGTAAGAATCATCATGTAAAGAAAAGAAAGAAAAGAAAGAAAACGTTTCAAAATTAATTTATAAATAATGAGAGTTTAGTATTGAATATCTTTGGGAATATTTAAAAAGATTATTCCTTTACAAAGTTTATGAAAATTGAAGGTTAACTATTCAATAAGACGCATATAACTTATTTATTAATGGTGATGTCTTTTTAAATGAATCTCGACTATTAAGAGTTACAATAAGTAAAGTAGTATCTTGTATTGGTTTTCTATCGCTGGTCCTTGCTAACTATTCGAAAATATTACAAAAGGACAAAAAATGACTATTTTTATTGGAAATTTATCTTGGGATACTGAAGTAGAAGATCTTGAATCGCTTTTTAGTAATTATGGAGTAGTCAAGAAATGTTTTTTGCCCCTCGACAGGGAAACAGGAAGAAAAAGAGGTTTTGCATTTGTAGATTTAAATGATCAAAGTTCTGAGAAAATAGCCATTGATGATCTTCAAGATGTTGAATGGATGGGACGAGAGATAAGGGTAAATGAGGGTGAACGAAAAAAATCCCATAAAAGTCATTTCAAGAAAAATAATCTTTAGAAATTAAATACTTAATTAACATAAATTAAATTCCTCCCATGAACTCGATTAATTAAAAAGAATCTACTCAATGATATTAAAAAGAAAAAGCGATTTTATTGTTCTTTATCATAGGTCTCCTTATGACGAATCTAAAGACAAATTGGGTAAAAATAAATGGATAGATCAAAAAAGTCCCAACGGTATTATTCCCACTTTAAGGAATATTTTTAGAGATAAGGTAGATGGTACTTGGATAGCCTGGCGTGAAGTAAAAGATATTGATAATGAAGAAGATGAAATAACTAGAATCAATAAGGAAACATCATTTGACTTAGTAAGAATACCCTTAAATAAAAAAGAAATAAAGAGTTTTTATCATGTAACCTCAAAAGAGTCTTTTTGGCCTATTCTTCATACATTCCCTAAATATTTCGATGTTAACAACGCAGATTGGAAAATATTTGAGGAAGTAAATAAAAGGTTTGCAAAAACTGCTTGTAATCAAGCAGCGAAATCAGCAACAATTTGGATACACGATTACAATTTATGGCTTGCGCCTCTCTATATTCGGGAAATCAGGCCTGACATTAAAATTATTTTTTTTCACCATACTCCATTTCCTGCCAGCGATGTATTTGCGATTCTGCCTTGGAGAAATCAAATATTAGAAAGTTTACTTTCATGCGATGTGGTTGGATTTCATATTCCGAGATATGCAGAAAACTTTGCAAGAGCGGCAAGCTCTCTTTTAGGAGCAAAAAAAGATTCTAAAGAGTCTGTTAGTAAAAAATTTATTTCAGTAGGAAGTGCACTCTCAGAACCATCCTTTACTCCGTATCTACATTATGGTGGCAGAAAGATAAAAATAATCTCTTCCCCAGTTGGGACTTCTCCAGATCTAATAGCTAATCTAATAAAAAGTAAGAATGTAGAGAATCATATACAAAAGATTAAAGAAGGTACAAAAAAAGGACGTAAGCTGATTTTGTCGGCTAGTAGAGTTGACTATACAAAAGGCAATGAAGAATTGCTTTTGGCCTTCGAACGTTTATTGGAGAAAAGAAAAGACTTGCATGGAGAAATTGTATTAATGATTGCATGCGTTTCAGCTGCGAGCGGAATGAAAATATATAAGGAAACCCAAAGGGGAATAGAAGAAATTGTGGGTCGAATTAACGGAAAATTTAGTCTTATTGATTGGGTCCCAATACGCTTATCAACAAGAAGAATTCCCTATGAAGAAATGGTTGCTTGGTTTACTCAAGCAGATATTTGCTGGATTACTCCTCTTCGAGATGGACTAAATCTTGTCGCCAAAGAATATGCGGCAGCAAGAAAAGGTAACCCAGGAGTTCTTGTTTTATCAGAGTTTACAGGAGCATCCGTATTGTTAAATGGGGCAATTCTAACTAACCCTTATTCTCAAAATAAAATGGATGCATCCATTCATGAAGCAATTTCAATGCCGCTGGAAGAACAATTAGAGAGAATGGAGAGGATGACATCAGCAGTAGAATCATACACTGTGCAGGACTGGGCAGAAGAGCAAATCAAGTCTATTGATCTTCATTCGTAAAACTCTATTATCAAAAGAAAGTTCAAAAAATTATCTTTGTCTTCATGACTGAGATAATTAAGATATAAGCTTATTCTCTCGTTAATCGTAAACTCCTAAAAGCCTAAATTATGATTTTAAGTAGGTATACCTTGTCCTCACGAGTATGTGGCTGACATGTTTAGAGATATCGCAGATGCTCTTGAATTTTCTCATCATGAATCTGAAAGTAATTGTTCATGCTGTTAAATTCTGAGCCTAATTAAATATTTTCTGTATTAGTTCTATACAGAAACTGATATTAATTAGATTTTTTCTGAGATTTTTCTTTGAAATTACTTGTCTACATTGATTTTTGTTTATAAAAATGTAGTTATCGAAACAAATTTTGGAACTTTAATATTTTGGGATCATACAAAGTAAAAACCTTATATAAGGAAAAATCATTTTCTTTTTCAAGAATCGGACCTGATATTTACGGCTCCACTCATCCTCAGAATTTATTATCTGAAATAAAGGAAAGAGCAGAATTTCTATATGAGTTATTGGACAGGCATGTAATTTCCATAGACCCCTTCAGTAAAGATTGTCTTCTACAACTTTTCAGGCTGGCGGCAAAATTCGAAAGTAACCCAAACAGATATATTTCCCATAACAGTCCCCTAAAGGGAAAGATACTCATAAATGCCTTCTATGAACCAAGCACCAGAACAAGATTATCGTTTGACAGCGCATGGCACAGGCTGGGCGGCGATTCAATAAATATCACCGATAAAAGTTCCACTGGAATTGCCAAGGGAGAAACCCATCTGGATATTGCTCATATGTTTAATAATTACGGTGACTGCGTTGTCCTCAGAGAAAGTGACAATGAGGCGATCTTTGAAATGACAAAATCATTGAGAATTCCAATAATCAATGCCGGTAACGGAATCGATGAACATCCCACTCAGGCGATGTCTGATCTTTATACGATTTTTAAATGGAGACCGCATCTGGTCAACAAATCAATTGATGATAGTGAAAAAATAACCATTGGTATCATCGGAGTTCCATCACGTATGAGAACAGTCAGATCTCTTTTGAAATTATTCTGCAAGTTTCCATATTTCATAAAAAAAATTATTGTCATTTACGATGATAAATCAATTGATCAGAACGATTTATTTGATGAAGGCCAGCTTGAACAACTTATTGAATCTGATCTGAAGATTGAGCTGGAGACAGATATGGAAAAAGTATTGCCTTCCCTGGACGTTACCTATATAAATGCAATTGCATGGGTGGGAGAAAATTATGAGGTTCATGGAAGTTCATTTAAATTGCACAGTGAGTTACCATTTAAAAAAGATTCCATAATATTGCATCCACTTGCTCGTGGTCCTGAATTGTCAACATCATTGGATCAGACATCGAAAAATTGGTATTTTGCTCAGTCAAGAGGAGCGGTATTTGTAAGAATGGCATTACTTACCTGTCTGATGGATAGAACAACAAGAGTGATGGATGTCGTTTAACTAGATGTGTGGAATAGGCGGGGTTTTTAATAAATCAAAAGAGAAATCTGTTGAACCTCAGATTCTTGTAAATATGGCGGCTATTCAAAGCCATCGTGGACCTGACGGTTTTGGATATAAATTATCAGATGATGCTTCTGTAGGATTCTGTCATGCGAGATTATCGATAATAGATTTAAATGAAAATCGAGCCAGACAGCCTTTTGTCGGTGGTGCTGAAAATCATATTCTGATGGCGCATAATGGTGAATTTTATGACTTTCAGAGAATTAGGGCTAATCTTGTTGCACAGGGCGTAAGCTTTTCTTCAAAAAGTGATTCGGAAATATTGCTTAGGCTTTATGAGAAATATGGCATTGATGAGTCATTATCTTATCTGCGAGGAGAATTTGCCTTTTCATTGTTTGATGCAGAACAGGATTGTCTTTATCTTGTAAGAGATCGTTTTGGGATTAAACCTCAATACTGGATTGAGACTGATGATTCCTTAATATTTGGCTCTGAATTAAAAGTATTATTCGCCCATCCATCAGTTGAAAGAAAATTTACGGGTGAAGGACTGGTTCATCAATTGATGCAGGTAATGGTACCTGGCTCTACAGCATTCGCCGGTGTTAAGCAAGTTAAACCCGGATATATCCTTAAGGTCAAAAGAGTAAATAATAAATTTCAGATAACAGAGGAAAAATTCTGGGATATAAATTTCCCTAAGAAAAACACTTATGAAAGAGATAAAAGTGAAAAATATTTTATTGAAAATATTAGAAAAGAATTGTTGAGAGCCGTTGAATTAAGAATGGTCGCTGATGTTCCTGTCGGCTGTTATTTGTCCGGTGGAATTGATAGTTGCTCAATTTTGGGATTGGCTTCTGCCATAAGTCAAAAATCAGTAAAGGCATTCACGATTGGCTTCAGTGATGAAAGATATGATGAAACTTCGATAGCAAAAGAGATGGCTGATGCCACAAATGCAGATCATGAGATTTTAAAAATAAATGGAGATGATCTGTATGGGAATTTTGAAAAGGTTCTATGGTTTACTGAAAGATCTATTTATAACACCCTTGCAATTGCAAAGTACCTTATGAGTAAAAGAGTGAATGAGCTCAATTATAAGGTCGTTATGACAGGAGAGGGCTCAGATGAATTGTTTGGAGGCTATCCCGCTTTTAGAAAAGATATGTATACCTATGGCGTCGGAATTTCTAATTCAGAATCTGAGAATCTTAAAGAAAACCTGGAAAATTCAAATGATATTTTCAAGGGCGCGATGCTAGCTAATAAAGAAATAAGTAATAAATCTTTCAAGGAATTTTTAGGATTTACGCCAAGTTGCCTTCAACCTTGGCTTGCATGTGAAACTTATGCGAAAAGTCTAGTCTCAAGCAAATATAAAGAGATAACGGAAACTTATGATCCCGGGGCGGCAATTTTTGGAGAACTTGACCTTGAACAGTTAGAAAATAGATATGCAATTGATCAGGCTCAGTATGTTTGGATGAAGACTATGCTTGAGGGTCAAATTCTTACATGGGGTGGAGATAGAGTGGATATGTCAAATTCAATGGAAGCCAGACCTGCATTTTTAGATCATCACCTAGCTGAAGCTGCCGTTGCTGTCCCCCCTGAATTAAGGATTAAAGACAATGTCGAGAAGTATGTTTTAAGAGAAGCCATGTCAGGATTGCTGCCTGAATCACTATATAAACGTGAAAAATTTCCTTTCATGGCTCCCCCTTCCCATGCAGATAAAGATAATTTAAGTTCTATGCAGGAAATTGTGAATGAATTTTTAAGTCCTGAGAGGATAAGAGAATTTGGAATCTTGGATGAAACAGAAGTAAATGATTTGCTGAATAAATTTTTTAGTTCAGAGCTTGATGCCTCAGAAAAAGTACAATTGGATGCAATAATCAATCATCTTTTAAGTGTTCAGATCTTATATAAGATTTTTATAATTGAGGATATCCCTGATAAGGCTCAAAAGATGGCTGATAATTTGGGCTGGAAAGTTTGAATTCGTTTCTTAAATTAATTTCTGAAAAGGTGTAAACCAATACAGGTTTTATTTGAAAAATAAGAGACCTTAAATAGGTTTAAGTAATAGAAGTATGAGTTATAGCGCTGGGTTAAACATCCTAGAGCCACAGGTAATAAATAGGGAGAGAATCCAAGACTTGATAAATTCTTTTTCTTCAATCGGAGCTTCTGAGAATGGTTCTGTTTCAAGAAGAGGTTTTTCTGATGAAGATATATATGCAAGAAATTTTTTTATGAAAACCCTTAAGGAATTAGGTTTGAAAATAAGAATTGATACTGCTGGAAATATTATTGCAAGATTAGATGGGCATGATAATAATCTACCTCCCATTGTTACCGGATCTCATCTCGACACTGTTCCAAAGGGAGGTAAGTATGACGGAACTTTAGGAGTGATTGCAGGAATTGAAATTGCTTTTTTTCTTCAGGAAAATGACATTAAATTAAATAGACCATTTGAAATAATTGTCTTTGCTGATGAAGAATCGACAATGATTGGTTGTAAGGGCTTTACAGGTAATTTATCTGTTAAAGAAGAAGATTTTGTTACCAGTAATTCTTGCTCAATAATTGATAATCTTTCTCGGATTGGTGGAAATTGGCTTGAGATTAAAAGTGCGGCAAGAAGTAAAAAAGATATATTCGCTTTTCTTGAATTACATGTTGAACAGGGAAAGGTACTTGAGGATGGTGGTTTGGATATCGGAATTGTTAATGGAATAGTAGGTCAAAAAAGAATAACCGTTAGGGTTAAAGGTCAGGCAAATCATGCAGGAACTACCCCGATGTCAAATAGAAATGACGCACTTTTGGCCGCCTCTAAAATTATTGTTGGCATTGAACAGATAGCTAAAACTACTTCTGAAAGTGCAGTCGCAACTGTTGGTAAATTGAAACTACATCCCAATGCGGCAAATGTTATTCCAGGAGAGGCAGTATTCACAATAGATATGAGAGATTTGGATAAAGATGTGATTAGGAAAATGAGCTTAAGAATTGAGAATCTATGCTCAGAAATTCAAGAAGGTACTGGATGCGTAGTACAGATAGAACCTCAATTTGAAGTGATCCCCACTAAGTCATGTCCTAAATTAGTGAGCTCTTCATTTCATGAATCTGAAAAGTTGGGATTTAAAACTGGAATCTTACCAAGCAAAGCAAGTCATGACTCACAAGAAATAGGAAGGATCTGTCCTATGGTTATGATCTTTGTTCCAAGCAGAAATGGTCTGAGTCATTCCTATAAGGAATATACTTCTCTTGATCAATGTGCTAATGGTATTGAGGTTTTATTGAATACAATATTTTCCATTGATAAGAATTTTTTAGACAAGCCTCTAACGATATAAATGACATTTTCAATTATTGGTTTTGATCCTTTAAAAAATAGATTTGGTGTTGCAGTTTCTTCTTGCCATATAGCTGTTGGCTCAACAGTTTCATTCGTTAGATCACAGGTTGGTGCTGTTGCAACTCAAGGGCAAACTAATCCTTATTTAGGAATAAGAAGTCTTGAGTCACTCCAATCCTGCTCTGATTCGAAAATAGTTTTGGAAGATTTAATTAAAGAAGATTTTGGCAGGGAAAAAAGACAGGTTCACTTAATTGATAAGTACGGGAGAAGCGCATGCTGGACAGGTCAAGAATGTTTTCAGACAAGCGGACATATTAGTGGAGAAAACTTTTCTGTAGCTGGCAATTTTCTAGAGAATATTGAAGTTCTTGAGGTGATGGCTGATGTTTTCAAACAAAGTGATCCAAATATTAAATTAGGGAAAAGACTACTTGATGCTCTTAATGCAGGAGAAAGTGTAGGTGGAGATAAACGAAGCCTCCGTTCAACCTCAAGCGCTCTAAAAGTTAGTGGAGAACTAGGCTTTCCTCTTTTAGATCTGAGAGTTGATTATCATGATTCCTCTGTAGATGAACTAATTAGAATTTATAAACATAGTCAAAGTGAATGGGCCCAGAAATGGAGAGACTCAATGAATGACCTGCCTGAAATGAATATGAAACAGGAATTTAGAGTCGCGTAAGCTTTAATAAGTTCAGCTTATAGAGAATATGAGAGTAAGTAATTATACTCACACTTATAATTTTTAATTATTAGATTTGTTTCAAGATTGCATTAAGAAGCGTCTTAGCTAAACAACCAACCAAACAAATGAACGAAACAAAAGCTGTTGAGAAGGAAAAAATCGTAGCTGAGAAGCTTAACGGTAGATTTGCGATGATTGGCTTTATTGCGCTTATTGGCGCATATCTAACAACAGGACAAATTATTCCAGGATTTGTATAAATGGATTTTATATCTAAAAGACAAGGATATGTACCCCTTAAGGTGGTTCCATACATATTCTTTTTTGCAGTTGTTTTAAGCATCACAACAACAACTACAATCGTATAGTTTTTAAAAACTTGCATCGTCATGGAAGTCAGTTAGTAGGGATACGGGCTGACTTTTTTAATTGATATTGAATAAGTGATTTGGAAGAATTAAATCAAAACCAACAATTAAAAAATAGAGAATATATAGTTAAAACTTTACTTTTTTGAATCGCTATTAACTTATTTCGAATTAGTATCAAATTCAGGCCTAAATTTAGTAAGTTTAGAAATTTCTAATTCAAGTTCCTCTTCGGAATTAAAACCTAGATCTTCAAAAGATTCTAAACCTAATGAGGTTTCTCTTTTTAAAATTATTTCCATTTAGTATAAATTAATTACTTAATACTAGATTTTTATAATTTAAAGAAAATACTTAGTTGTTGATTCAACACCTTAAACCCATTTAAAGAATTGACAGTAAATATAAAATGAAAAGTAATAAGCTTATTTTAGAATGAAGTTAAAAAATATTTTAAAAACTACTGGGAGTCTTCATATCCTATTGGGATTATTAATTATTTTCCTACTAATTTTTTCTGTGGAAACTATCGCAGGCAATGCTTCAAGTGAAACATTGCTTCTTGTAAGAGGGACTGCAGATGTTGTAGCAGCTAGTAATTTAGGGATAGGATTCTTATTGATTATTTGCAGCTCTATCAAAGATAAAAAATCTTTAAAAAAAGTTTTATCAGGTGAACTAGCTTTAATGGTTTGTTTGTTAGCAGTAGCCTTATTCAATACTTTTAATGCTGGAACAATTGTTGATGGAGGTCCTCCACCTCCCTTTTGGATTGTTTTAATAGCTAATCCTCTTTTATGTATTTACGGATTAAATAAAGCCAACAAATGGAACGCTTACTAATTGCATCGATCCTTTTTTATGCCTCCAGCTCCTCCTCCAATTTAATAAAAATCGCCAACCCTTTATATGTAAGTAATAATACTTAGGTGTTGAATTAAGAACCTTGCCGTAATTAATTGCATATAAGACTTATAAGTTATATATGGATAAAGAACATTTAATTGATTTAATATCAAACAGTATGACCTGTGAGATTAATAATTTGGAAACTTATGAGAACAAATTCAATACCACTAATTACTTAAATAACCTAAACATAAATCAGTTGCGAATTATTTCTAAGGAATTTATTTTGTGATTTATGTTACAATTACCTTATCTCAGGTAGAGATAAGACTAAGCAATATTGACCAGCTAAAGAATTTTTGAAAAAGAATCCCACCTGCAAGAGTCAAATACTTTCTGCTTAACAAATTGTTTTGATCTATTCAATAGAGTAAATCCAAAGAATAAAATCACTTATTAAGCCTGTGTACATAAATTTAAAAAAGTAATTAATGAAAAAACTAAACAAAAAATATGCTGACTTAATGCGCAAAGCTCAACAAGCTACTGGAAGAAAAGAAGCAGTTGGATTAATCCATAAAGCGGCAAAGTTAAAAAGTAAATTTGATCAATATGAGATGATGTAGTTTGATATTGATTGATAGTCGAAATAAGTCGAAAAAAAAAGAATTTAAGTGTATTTGAATGGATTTTTACTTTAAATTACTAGAAATATTATTCAATTTTCACATCTTATTAAGTCTATACAGTTTGGATGATTATTTATATACTTATTAAGTTCCATTGCTAATGTTCTAGCCTCGTAAGCGTCAGAAGCATAAAAACAATTTTCTAATCTTATATTTTGAGAATCACGGTAATGCACTGTATATGGCTTCAACATATCGTTTATTTTAATTTGCTAAAAAGCAAACATTCTACATATCAACCATGCATATATTTATAAATTAAAAGTACATCTTTTGTTGTTATCAAAATATATTCAATTAATTTATGTATTTAAAGATACTTATAAAGCCTTTAAAATTTCACACTGATTATGTTTTGAATCTAATTATTTAGATTTTAAAAATTTATTACATTTAAAAATGCCTTTAAAAGATCACAATAATCCAACTTTAAAACTACCATCGTGGGTTGAAAATGCAGTTGTTTATCAGATTTTTCCAGATCGATTTAAAAGAAGTAAAACATCATATAAAAAGAATAATTTTGAATTTATGAATTGGGAAGATCCCCCAGACTTACAAGGTTTTCGGGGAGGAGATTTATTCGGCGTTATAGAAAGATTAGATTATCTAAAAGGAATTGGAATCAATTGTATTTATCTAAATCCAATTTTTTCTTCAGCAGCTAACCATCGTTACCATACCTATGATTATTTTAAAGTTGATCCTATTTTAGGAGGGGATGAGGCACTTTACTCTCTAATTGATGAGGCGCATAAAAGAGATATTTTTATTGTTTTAGATGGTGTATTTAATCATTGTGGCAGAGGTTTTTGGCCTTTTCACCACATAATTGAGAACGGTAAAAGTTCTCCCTATAAAAATTGGTTTAAGTTACATGAAACTCCATTTAAGGCGTATCCAAAGGAGAATGAAACCTGCGGTTACGATTGTTGGTGGAATGATCCTGCATTACCTAAATTTAATTTTGAAAATAAGGATGTGGAAGATTTTCTTTTATCTGTTGGGAAATACTGGGTTGAAAAAGGTATTGATGGCTGGAGATTAGATGTGGCAGAAGAGATCCCTTTTTCTTTTTGGGATAAATTTAATTATGAAATGAAAAGAATCAATTCAGAAGTTTGGGTTGTAGGAGAAATTTGGGGTGATGCTAGAAAATGGTTAAATAAAAAATATTTTGATGGGGTGATGAATTATCGAGTTGGATGGAGCACTATATCTTGGGTCGCCGATTTTAAGTTAAATTCTCCCTATAAAAATCCTTTTTACCCATTAAAAAATTTAACTTCTAAAGAATACATTAATATTTTAAAGATTACGGAATCTTGGTATTCTAACGAAATTAATAATGGAAATCTCAATTTATTAGATAGTCATGATGTGCCTAGGGCACTAAATACATTAGCTAAAGATATTAAAAGTTTAAAACTAGCACTTTTCTTACTTTTTATAAATAAAGGAGTTCCGTGCATTTATTATGGAACAGAAATTGGTTTATCTGGGGGGGCCGAACCCCATTGTAGAGAAAGTTTTCCTTGTAATAATAAATATAATGATGATATTAGAGAGTTCATAAAATCTATAATTGAATTTAGGAAAACATATAGAATTTTTATAAAAAATGGAATTAAGTGGACATCTCCAGAAAAAGATATTCTTTGCGGAAATTTTAAATCAAAAAAAAATAAAATTACAATTTACGTCAATAGAAGTAGATTGAGCGCATTCAACTTATCAAAAACTGTTTCAAAAATAATTTTCAAATCAGAAGAATTTAATTCAAGAGAAGTTTTACCTCCTCAATCTTTCATATGTTATTTAAATTCAATATAGCGGAACTAATTTTTTTCATCTGTAAAATCTTGCCAAATATTAATTATTACTTAAGAGAAATTATGGAGTAAAGGAAACGCTTATTACTGACCGATATTTTTGAGATTTAATTTCTTCATAAAAATCTGTAGATCCAGATTCGTCTTGGCATTTAGAACAAATTGATTTAACTACTTCATATGTTGGCTTTAGCAATATTTTTTTCTTGATCTGGATTAGCCATTTAATTTCTATCTACTACTTCTCCTCCATACTCCCTAGCTATTACATCTAAACACCTAAGAATATCTTTGTTCTTCAATAGTTCTGTTTGCTCTAAATAATTAAGAAGAGTTCTTATTTGTTCAATGGTATTTTCTTCTAATTCCTTCATTCGTACTTTGTTGTCATCTGCAAATAAGGATAGCAATTGTTCTTTAGCCCATTGATTCCGATCTCTCGATGTTTATTAAATTGAAGATTTTTAAAAACCAAATGGCTGACGAATTTGCAATGCTTGTTTAGCCTTTAAAAAGTGGGTAACGCGATTAGTTTTATGTCTGATAATGGGGCATGGTGGAAAGGTGCAGTTATTTACCAGCTTATCCCTCGCACCTTTGCGGATGGTAATGGAGATGGTGTTGGAGATTTACAGGGTCTGAGTAGCAAATTGAGCTATTTGAGATGGCTTGGAGTTGACGCTATTTGGCTCACACCTATTTTTCCTTCACCCTTGCAAGATGGTGGATATGACATAACAGATTTTAAAAACGTTCATCCAGAGTTGGGAGATCTTTCAGCATTTCACCGGTTTCTGACAACTGCGCATGAACATGGGTTGAAGGTTATTCTTGATTTAGTTTTGAATCACACTAGCTATCTTCATCCTTGGTTCCAAAGAGCACGCTGGGCACCGAAGGGGAGTAAAGAAAGAAATGTTTATGTTTGGACAGATGACCCTTCTCGCTACAGTCTTGCGCCTGTTTTATTTCGTAATTTTGAAGAATCCAATTGGGAGTGGGACGAGGTCGCAGAACAATATTTTTTGCATAGATTTTTGAGATGTCAACCTGATCTCAATTATGAAAATCCTTGGGTTCAGGATGAAATGCTTGGTGTGATTGATTTTTGGCTGGAGAAAGGGGTTGATGGTTTTCGCTTAGATGCTGTCCCTTTTCTATATGAGGAGGAAGGAAGTCGTTGCGAGGGACTCCCTCAGACACATTCTTTTTTGAGGAAAGTACGTAAGCGTGTTGATGCTCATGGACGAGATGTATTGCTATTGGCAGAAGCTATTCAGCCAGTGGATGAGATCTCTCCTTACATTGCAGGAAATAATGAGCTTCATGGTGCCTTTAACTTTGCTCTTACTGCACATTTATTTGCAGCTGTGGCAAGTGGTAGTTCTAAAAATCTTGAACTTTGTTTGAACGAGGCTCAAAACGCTGTTAGTGGGTGTAAATGGGCATTGCCTCTTCGTAACCATGATGAACTTTGGCTTGGTGATGGGCACTTGGTTCCTGATGAGATTATTCAAATAATCCGAACGGGATTGAGTGCTGGCCATGGACATTGGTTGAACTGGGGGATTAATAGAAGATTAGCTCCACTTCTCAAAGGAGATCCCCTTGTGAATAAACTTTTAAATTCTTTGCTTTATAGCCTTCCAGGGATGCCATGTTTGTATTACGGCGATGAGCTCGGGATGGGTGACTGGCCTGGCCTAAAAGATAGGGATCCAAATCGTACTCCTATGGCATGGACGCCTGATAGAAATGGAGGATTCTCTAATGCCCCAGAACCGTTGTTAGTCCTTCCTGCAATTACTACGCCTGGCTATAATTATCGTGTCATCAATGTTGAAGTACAAAAGCAGCTCCCAGGGTCTCTTTTGAACTGGCATCGTCAAATGCTTACTTGTAGACGGTTATTACCTGCTCTGCGGCATGGAGATTTTGAATTATTAGATTCAAACCATCCTAGTGTAATCATCTTTACTAGAAAAATCGATAGCATGACAATTTTAATAGCTGCTAATTTATCTAGTGCTGGAGCTACATTGTCGCAGGATTTGAGTAGGTGGAAAGGTGCTCGTGCTAGGGAGGTTTTATGGGGTTGTGAGTATCCTAACCTTGGACCTGATTGGTTTATTTATTTACCTCCTTACGGTTTTAATTGGTGGCTTATAAGTGAAGTTGAGACAGATGGTCTTGCTGAGGAAAAGATAGAGAAGGTCAACGCTTGAGTTTATTATTTAGACAAGTCCAAATTAGATTTTGGAAGATTTCTTTCTTCTAGTTTCTGCTGAACGATTGGGATTATTCGTTTGGCTTCATTGATGTCAATCATTGCAAGTCTATTCCTGCGGGCCAAAATATCGGTGGTGGTACGGGCATGTTCATTGTCAATTGCATGTTCAATTTCAGCTATACAAACTGGTATTACCTGACTTAGTGGTTTTCTTTTTTCAATAGGAGCTTTCAGAATTACTGAAAGAGCCTCTAGTCCAAAATTTGATTGGAGATGTTCTATTTGTTGCTGTTTACATATTGAATCTGGCAGGAATCTGCTCAATTCTTCTCGGTCTTTGAGTAGTGATAAGCGAGTTTGATGACTATCGCTCTTGCAGCCAATTAGAGGGATCCTTTTTTTATGGGATAACTTAATATCCAAGATTTTTTCAACTTCTTGAAGAGTGTCAAGTGCTATTTTTCGTGATGTAGTCCATTTCCCGCCCATAGCACTAATCAGTCCGCATGAAAGTACCTCTATTTCATGTTCCCTAACAACATCACTGCTATTCATATCATGTTTGGATGGCATTAAAAGAGGTCTGCCTCCTGACCATCGGCTGCTTATGGTTGGTTCCTTAAGATTAGGGAACCAACTATTGATGTGTCTAATTAAATAAGATTCTTCAATAGGAGAAGGCCAATTGGCCTCGTCAATATTACATCTACTATCGGTAGTCCCAATTTGTGTACGCCCAAAAAATGGTAGGACAAATAAAACTCTACCGTCATCAGTGGAAGGAATAAGAAGTCCTATACCTTCAGGACATAAATTTTGTTCGATAACCAAATGCATACCTTTACTAATGAGAATTCTTTGCTCTACATTTGGATCTGCAAGATGTCTTATCTTGTCTGATCCAATACCAGTAGCATTTACGACTGCTTTGCATTCCCATGATTGCTGGCTTCCATCAATACCCTGGCTAATCGCACCACATATTTGTCCATTTTCTCGATATTTAAACTCTAAAACTTTGCTATAGGTTTTGATATGTGCCCCTTCTCTCTCAGATGTCAGCGCTAATAATAAGTTTAATCGTGCATCATCAAAATAACCGTCTTTATATGCAACTCCTCCATCAATACTACCCCTTAATAAAGGTATAGCTTTATTAATTTCTTCTTTAGAAAGTAGCCGACTTGCTCCAATATTCGAGCTTCCTGCAAGTATGTCATATGCTTTAAGACCTAACCCATAGTAGGCCTTGTTAAAACAATTCGGGGTAGGTAAAGCTAGCTCAATACTTCTTGCTAAAAAAGGTACTTCATTCAACCAGAACCCTCTTTCGAGTAGAGCTTCTCTAACAAGCTTAAGTTGTGAAAGGTCTAGAGTCTTAAATGCCAACTCTAAATACCTGACTCCACCATGTAGAAGTTTAGTACTTCTACTACTCGTCCCACCACCAATATCCCCTGCGTCTACAAGACCTACCTTTAGGCCTCTTTGCATAGCTTCGTAAGCTACAGATGCCCCAGTAGCTCCTGCTCCAATTACAAGTAAATCAACATTTATTTTATTCATGCCAGCCAAGACTTCTTTGGACAGCTTCATTCCATTTTGAGAGCCATTTTTCTCTTTCAACCTCATTTATATTAGGCATAAACACTTCTGAATCTTTGTGCCTTTCTTTAATTAGATCTTCGATATTGTCAATTCCACCACAATGAAAGCCTGCGAGCAAGGCCGCTCCTCTTGCGGTACTTTCTAAATTAATCGGCCTTCTCACCGGTAATCCAGTTGAATTTGCTTGTGCTTCTAGCAGTGGATTGGAAGCTGCAGCACCCCCGTCCACTGCAATCTCTTTCAGCTCTTGCCCTAGAGATTTTTCAGCAGCCTTAACTAATGTTGCTACTGAAAGAGCAATTCCTTCGAGAGCAGCGCGGGCAAGATGACCTCTTTGTGTATCTCTTGTTATCCCAAGAACTATGCCACGAGCTTTAGGATCCCAATGAGGCGACCCCCAGCCAGTAAATGCAGGGACAAACATCACACCTGCGGCATTCTCTACTTCATTTGCAAGTGTATTTATTTGATCGGCACTCTTTATGATTTGAAGATTATCTCTAAGCCACTGTACAACCGTCCCAGCATTAAAAAGGCTACCTTCTAAACAGTATGTTGGGTTTCCTTTCTTATCAGTCCACCCCACCGTAGAGAGTAGCCCACATTTAGAACGATGGATTTCCTGCCCTGTATTGACTACCAAAAAGGCTCCAGTCCCATAAGTACACTTGGAACTACCTTTATCTAAACACAACTGACCTAGTGTCGCAGCTTGCTGGTCGCCTAATAAAGCTTGAATTGGCACGCCTCCAAATGGGAAGTGTGATTCAATCCTTCCAAAATCACCCTGACAAGGTACTAGATTTGGTAATGAGTTTTTATTTAAGCCTATTACCTCACAATAAGGTTCCATCCATTCCAATAGCTCAATATCAAGTAATAGAGTTCTACTTGCGTTGCTCATATCAGAAAGATGCTGTTTGCCTCCTGATAGTTGCCATAACATCCAGCTTTCTACAGTACCGAAGCAAAGATCATCCTCAAATAAAGCGGTCTTTGCTTCTTCTTCATTTTGTAAAAGCCAAGAAATTTTGCTTGCACTGAAATATGGATCTAGTACAAGGCCAGTGCTTTTGCACCATTGTTCTTCTAACCCTTCTTTCTGCCATGCTTGACAAATACCTGCTGTACGCCTGTCTTGCCATACAAGGGCAGGAGCACAAGGCTTGCTGCTGCTTCTCCTCCATAGGATAGTTGTTTCTCTCTGATTAGTAATCCCACAACTTATTACAGAACCACGTTGCTCAGGAGTTATTTTTTTCTCTAATAGCTCCATTGCTTTTAGTTGACTATTCCAAATATTATTTGCATCTTGTTCAACCCAGCCATCAGAGGGAAAGTTGATTTCTAAAGGAGAGCTTGCACTAGCTATAATCTCACCACTACAATTAAAAATTACTGCTCTTGAGCTACTAGTTCCTTGATCAAGAGAGAGGATTAGGGGCTTATCTTTCATTGTAAATCTTTTTATTTATTACTTACTATGGGCTGACCAATTCAGTGGAATGCAAAATAAGAATTTAATTCAAGAGAAGTTTTACCTCCTCAATCTTTCATATGTTATTTAAATTCAATATAGCGGAACTAATTTTTTTCATCTGTAAAATCTTGCCAAATATTAATTATTACTTAAGAGAAATTAGGAGTAAAGGAAACGCTTACTACTCGCACCTCTTGATAATATTATTTCTTCTTACTTGAATATTTGCTGCAATTTTTTCCGCTAAAGTTGGACGATTTAGTGGCTCTAATATTAAATAAACTCTTCCTGATTTTTCTAAATAAACATATTCTTCTAATAAATCTCTTTTGAGAAGTCGATAGATTGTTTTTGTGGATTTATATCCTAATTTTTTGGCTGCATAGCTAATAGTAAAGGCTTCAATTTCGAATGATTTTGGTTTCATCTTACAAAATTTACATTAGGTGAGATTAACTGCTATGCAATGATTCTAGTCCATTTACCTGATCAGGAATTTGTAAAAGTGTGTCTAATTTTTTAACCCTTTACCTAGTAGATTTTTGGGCTCCGAAATCACTCACACACTTACTCTGGAAAGGACCCAAAAGTTAATAATATCGTTTTCTTTTTTCATAAATAATTTCGAAAGTTTTTATTAAAGTTGCCTAATGTGTCTATACATCTTATGTGTCTGAAGTGTCCAATGTCTTTTAAGGATTAGACAGTTTAGTCACCTAAGACATCTAGTCAGTTAAGACAGTTGTTGGTGATATTTTAAAAACTACGCATCTACCTTTATCAGTTCTTCTGGTTTCACTAATTAATAAACCCTTTCGTTCTAATGCCCTTAATGACCTAAGAGCAGACCTATCACCAATCTTTAAAGCATTTTTAATATCACCAGAAGTTACTTCTTGAGGTCTTCTATCTTTTACCTCTTCAAACACCTCAGCTTGACTGTCTTGTAATCTTGCGATTTTCTCTTTTTCCTTCTGCTTTTCTATAACATCAGTTGCATTCCCCTCCGTTTCAAAACCATATTGAGTTTGCAAAATTATTGCCTCTAAAGACATTCCTCTACCTTCAGTTTCAAGAAGTATTCTTTTATCCTGACGATTTTCGTCTCTATTAAACCATTTTAAATTTACAACTTGAGATACTGCAGCGGGAAGAGCAGTTGAACCCCTTGAAGCCATCACAGCACCAGACCCTAAACTTTGTTTGCCACTGTGGTGGATGACAATTGTAGTTACTCCAAAAGGAGCGACAACCTCTTGAAGATCTCCAATAGGTCCAGCAAAACTTGCGTCAGCTTCTTTAACTCCAAGAGGTGCAACAACTTTCGAGTAACTATCTATTAACAATAAACATCCTTCATGCTTGCTAACCAATTCTCCAATACGAGATAATCCAGAGTCATCAAGATGCAATGATTCATTTTGAGTAAATAAGCCAACTATTGGATTTAATAATTTCCATTTATCTTTTCCTATTCGTTCTGCGAGTCCAAATCTATTTAGAAGTGGTAACCACCTTGACCTAGGCATGTCAGTCCCCACAATAAAAACTGGAGGACACTTTCCAATGAACTTTTTGCCCAAATAGGAATCTTCAACGCCTCGACTCCATTTGCCAATCAAGTCAACAACTAAAGTAGTTTTTCCAACTTTAGGAGATGCAATAAGAAGGTTTGTATCTGATTTCATTATTAAATCCTCGACTAGCCAAACCTCTTGTGGTGCATTTATTTCCATGTCTGGAGCGAGCATTGTTACAAGTCCTTTAGATCGTTTACGACCTTCCCAAATCTTTGCTCTGATTTCACTATCTCTAAGATTCAAACCAAGATTTTTTGCTTTATCCCTTAAGTAAACTATCCTGTCCTTTGGTTGGATTTCACAATTACCTTTAAAAAAGGTATCTACTTCATCGTCAAATGTATTTAAACTTTCAGTAATTGTTTTTGCTTGAGACTTTATTAAACTTTTTAATTCTTGCTCAAGTTGTTTTTCTGACACAACATAATTACTTTGCAATTTAGCTTTCCAAGCTAGCTCATCATTTTTATCTCCAGCTTCTCTTGCAAGTGCGATCTCACTAAGCAGCTCATCATAGGATTTAGGTTTTGCCATTATTACCCTCTTTCTGATATCGAATTGTTGGTTTCTTGTATCTACTTTTAGGTTTATGGTCCTTCTTATTTTTTGTTTCTTCTACATCACCTGTTATGTTCCTACGATCAGATCGTAGTTTTGGGGTGATACCTGTTCTTATCATGAACATAAGTTCATCAGCTTCAATTTCATACAATTTGTCAGGCTCTTTATAGTTATTCTTTTCCATTTTTAAAGTCCTCTACCTAATACTTCTTTTACTAGAATTTTTCTATACCTAGCTCCCTTTTGCTTCTTAGTTTCTGCGGAATGTTTAAGTAGTGCTTTTCTGCACTCCTCTAATCCATAAACACATTTCCCTTTTTCCTTTCCTTCACCTACTCGATAGAAGTGTTCTCCCGCTACAAATACATTCGCTTTTTTTAACTTATAAACAGTTCTTTCACTGCAATATAGATACTCAACTAACTTAGGAAGCTCTATCCAGTTTGTAGTAGTCATTAACCTTTGAAGGATTATTCTTCAACTCGTTATATGCAGTAAGAACAGAAGGATTCGTCATCACGAGAAATCCATTTACATTCACACCAGATTTCTCAAAGCAAATTAAATCCATTGCAATTCCAACTGAATCGTGATGAGTCAAGTTAGAAGCTTGGAGCTTCTTTCCTTTGAAAAACTTTGGTGGTCTGTTGCGTGTTCTCAATATATATGGAGTTGTTTGTTGATAATCCCCGCACTTATCGAAGGTGCATCAAATAAAGTCGAAGGTCACTACTGTGGGCTGTTTGAAGGTCGCAAATATCTGACAACTTTATTATTGCCGAGATCTGAACTAATTCAACCTAAAGATGCACACATGGTTTCGAAGTTCCGTGGCTTTTTTATTACAAATCCAACATATTCTACGGAAATTCCACGGATACTTTTGAGACTCTATTTTGGTATATCTGAGATCGACTGCTATGACTATCGGGGCGACAGGATTCGAACCTGCGACCTAGTGCTCCCAAAGCACCCGCGCTACCAAGCTGCGCCACGCCCCGTTCATAAGATCTTAGTCCATAACATGCATCTGTTAAAGACCAAATTTTAAAAATATTTATAAAAAAAAGATTTTTTAAGGAAAATTTACTAATCCTCGCTAAATTGTCGCTAATGTTTTTCCTGAATAAAGTAGGAGGCCCGCGCTTTTATTTGATCCTCACTAACTCTTACTAAATAGATTGTAATATTTTACCTTAATCTAGTTATTGCAATGCTTTTGGTTTGTATAATCGGTAACTCCCAAAGTATCCGCGCTACCAAGCTGCGCCACGCCCTGCTCATAAGATCTCAGTTCATAACAGTCATCTATAAAAGAGTAATTTCCTAAATTTTTTATAAAAAATCACTTTTGAGGCAAGAAAATGATTTTTCTAGCTATTTTGTCATTGGATATATAAGTGTTTTGTCGCTACTAGTTGCTATAAATCAGGTCGAAAAGTTTTTAAGTTTTATTTTTATCACCCTATGAAAATATCAGTTTATAAAACTCTTTTGAAGAATTATTATCATAAATAATGTTTGAATTTTGAAGGTATGAAAAATCTAGAAAGTTTGATTAAGACATACAATGATTTCCCCCAAAAAGGTATTGCTTTCAAAGATATTCTTGGAATAATGCATGATCCTGAAGTTTTTAGGGAACTAATCCTTAAGATGTCTTCAAACAAAGTAATAAAAAGTTCTGAGGCGATTATCTCAATAGAAGCAAGAGGTTTTATTTTTGGGTCGGCAATTTCTCTTCAAACATCAAAACCAATGGTAGTAGCTAGAAAGCCTGGAAAACTTCCTGGGGAACTTATAAAAGAAAACTACAACTTAGAATATGGCAAAAGTACCTTATCAATACAAAAGGAGTCTCTTGAGAAATTTAACTCGTATGTAATTATTGATGATTTACTTGCCACTGGTGGAACAATTGAATGTGTAGCTAACTTAATAAGAAAAAGCGGAAAGAAAGTAAATGGTTCAGTTACAGTTGTTGAGCTTGCCGAGCTTCATGGAAGAAGTCGATTCGATTTTCCTATTGAATCTATACTTTGTATATAGAAAAACTTTTAAGTCAAAATTATAAAATTAAATAAATTTAATGAAAATTATTGACTTAAACTATACCTAATGTTCCAGCTGTGAAACCAACTATCAAAAAAAATAAGAATTCCGTTAACTCCCTTGGCATAGAATTAACAAGTAAATTTAATTGAGTCATTTAACCTTGTGCTCCTCAGGTTTATAAATTTTTTAAAATATAACTGAATAATTTTTTTATCGAGGTAATATCAAGTATTTTTTTCTTTTTTCTAAAGATTTCCTATTTAATTTATAAAATGTTTATTGTATTAAGTATTTATTATGTATTTTGTTGTTATCATAAGGAGTATTATATTATTTATTGATGGAATATAAGAAAAAGACATTAGCAAATCTTGATATAAAAAAAGATTATGAAGAGATAGATACACGTTTAGCTTCTGGTTGGTACGTTGATGATATTTCAAAAAAGAAAATTTATAAAACAAATAAAACTTCTTTCAGAATTTCTAAAAAAATTAACTTATAAATAGAGAATTTTAGAGCCCAAAGATAAGCTTATATAATTTTTTTAATGCAAAATATTTACTCTACTTTAAGATTAGTTTTATTTTTCAAAGATTTAAAATCCTTTAACTAATATTTAAAATAACTTATCCATTTATCAAGATATTGATTCGAATGTTTAAAATACTTTTCGTAATTCTTCCACTTTTGTATTGATGATTTATAAAGTGGTTGAACAACTTGAGAAGAAGAGGGAGTATTTATTTTCCCTCTATCATGAGCAGTATTTCTATAATTTTTTATGTTTTCATCCCAACTTACGTCTAAGAAATTCAAAATCTTTAAAATATGCTTATCAAAATCCTCTATTAAGTCCTCGTATTTAGAAGTTATGTGATTTATTTTTAATTTTTCCTTGTAGTCCAACCAAATACTCATGGTCAAATCATAAATTCTAGAAGCTGATTCAATACTTCTGAAATTAGCCATTGCATTGTTAGGTTCGAATGATTGTTGGAAGCACGACAAAACTGTATCGTATGGATTTCTATGTGTGAAAATTATTTTTGAATTTGGAAATAATAAATTTATCAGAGGTAAGCAAACAGTTTGAAAAGGAAATTTATCAATCAATATTTTTGCGTTTTTATTATCACAATTATCACGCAATATTTTCAAATAGTGATTGCGTAAATAATCCAAATCTTTACTTGTTAAATGATGGAGTTTATCAAGAGAACATTTGAATTTTGATTTTATTATTTGTTCGACAGAATTAATTATTGGTTTTTCCTCTAAAACATCAATTTCAGGATGGCTTCTTAGAATTGTGTCAAGTAATGTAGTACCTGATCTAGGGAAACCTATTAGAAATACTGGCGAATCTTTAATTATTATTGTACCTTTGGTTTTTGCCAAAAAAGCATCTTTATCAATATTTTTTCTGTATGTAGTTATGTAATCTTGGAAAATTTTTGGATTTGTATTCTCATATTTTAAATTTAATTGACTTTTCTCAAAACATTTAAAGGCTTCATCATGATTTTTAACTTTTTCTTCAATAAATGCTCTAAAGGACCAAAAAAGGAGATTTGTAGAATGATCAGTATTTTTTATCCATTCATTAGAAACTTGGTCAATAAATTTTTTTGCTGTAAGGAAATCCTTCTCTCTAAAGGAGATTCTAGCTTTAAACATAAGTATCTCATTAATGATATTTTCATTTTGGTTTAAACTTTCAATTTTGTTTTTTAATTTGCTTATTTTGTTCGTTTTCTCGTAAAGTCGAAAAAGATTACTATATGCATAATTGTATTTTTCGTTAATTTCAATTGCACTAAGGAATAATTCTTCTGCCTCTTTTAACTTATCAAGATCTATCTTAATTGACCCTAAATTAACGTAAGCTAACTCAAATTTAGGATTGAAATCAATTGCTTTTTGGGTAAACTTTTCTGCCTCAATGAGATTTCCTTGCTTTGATAAAAGCGAACCGAGATTATTATACGCAATAGAAAAATCTAATTTTATTTCAATAGCTTTACGGTAGCAGAGTTCTGCCTCCTTGTTATTTTTTTTGTTGGAAAGAATGTTACCTAAATTATTTAGTGCCATTGGCGAAGATGAATTTATACTAAGTGCCTTTCTTAGGTATTGCTCTCCTTCATCAAATTTCTCTAATTCATTTAACACTGCCCCAAGATTAGTAAGTGCAGAATCAAAGCTGGGATTAATTTTAAGAGCATCTTTTAAGAATTTTTCTGCTTGCTTAGGGTTTCCTGAATCTTTCAGGACGCAGGCTAAATTGACTAGAGCATTAATATCTTTTGGGTTTATTTCTAAACTCTTTTTTAAAAAAAATTCCGCTTTTTGTAAATTACCTTCTCCTACTAATATTCCAGCCATGATGGAATAGGACCTTAAATATTTGGGATTTAATTCAATAGCTTTATTCAAAATATTTTTAGCAGTATTACTCCTACCTTTTGCCAAAAGAACATTGGCTAAGTTTGGGTATGCCTCTATACAATCTGGGAATTTTTTAATTGATTCCTCAAATAACAATATTGCTTTATCAATCTGTTTTATTTGAGAATATATAGAACCTAAGTTATTCAATATCCTTGGATCATAGATTTTATTTTGAATTAAAAGATTATATATTTCTAAGGCTTCTTTAATTTTTCCTCTAGAGTGTAAAGATAATGCTTCGGAAATAATTTTATCGTTTTGCAAACTACTAATTTTTTTTTCTATTGCCTTTTTCTTGGTTCTATCGTTGTCCCCAAATCCTTTCATGTCTTATTAATTTTAAAAATTAAGAAATTACTAGAATTAAACTTAACTTTGAATTACTAATAATGTTGATTAAAAATCAATAATTCTTATGAATTTCAACATTTTATTTTGAACTTCCTTTTCTAAGGACACAAATATTATCGTCACATCATCACATATAAATTTTACACCGTTTCTATAGCTCTCTTTAGATCTCTCTTGTATCAATAGATTTCACGTATTCAATCTATTTATTTTCCAGAAAGAATTAACAAAGACAAACTATAAGTAAAAAAAGTATCCGTTGATACTTGAAAAACTTATAAATTTTACGTTATTTTAAGGTGTCCTTTAAATTTCGTGTGAGGAAATTTATGAAGCTTTTTAAGAGCTTACTCGTAGCTCCTGCGACATTAGGCCTACTTGCGCCTATGACTGCATCTGCTAACGAAGTTACAATCAATGATTTTAATGCTGCAGAAGAAATTGCAGTAACAAACAGTCGTGTAGACGGCCTTGAAGCTAGATTCAATAACCTTGAAGCTGGTTCATTTTCAGAAACAACTACAGCATCTTTCGGTGTTGATTTTCTTGTGGGTGCTGTTGATGGTGGTACATCTGAAAAAACAGAATTTGCCTACCAAATGGGTATTGGCTTAGAAACTAGCTTTACTGGCGAAGATGCTTTAAGCGCAACTATTGACATAGGTAATGCTTCAGCTACATCATCTCTTTCTGGTACATCTGGAATGAACTTTGATGGAACAACTGATGCACTAAAGCTTGATGGTCTTACATATACATTCCCAGTAGGTGGTGCAACAGTAATGGTTGGTGATAACACTGACGTTAGCGCTGTTTACACTGGAGCTTGTGCTTACAATGCTTTCACTGACTTCATGGGTAACTGTGGTACAGGTAATTCTGTTGGTCTAGGTGGTAAAGGTGTTACTGCTGCAATGTCTTACGCTTTTGATGGCGGATTCTCACTAGCTGGTGGTTTATCTTCTGATCCTTCTGGAATCATGGCAAAGGCTGAAAATGATGCTTTCGGTATTGAAGCTGCTTACACTGCAGATTCATACGGAATAGCAGTTGCTTATTCTGACGTTGAAGGTACAACAGACACAACTTACTGGGGCGTCAATGGTATGTATGCTTTTGACTTCGCAACAATAAGTGCTGGTGTTGAATCTGAAGATCCTGTTGGTGGTTCTACTAAAACAGGTTTCTTTGTTGGTCTAAGTTTCCCTGAAGTTGGAGCTGGTACTTTTGACATAGGTTTGGCTACATCAGCTAACTATGCAAGTTCTGAAACTGAGTACTACACTTACGAAGCTTCATACTCTTATCCAATAAATGATGGTATGACAATCACTCCAGGTGTATTCATCCAAGAGGGTACAACTGACAAAACTGGTTTCGCAGTTAAAACATCATTTAGTTTCTAATTAAATTAAATTAATTATTAATTAAAACTACACACTTAAAAAGGCCTACCTAAACGGTAGGTCTTTTTTTATTGCAAACATATAGAGCGAAAACGAATGTATCATAAACTAAACCTACTATTTCTTTTGAACAAGTATGAGAGAGAATTCATCAGAAATAACAAAATATATTCATATTGCGAGAGAGAATCACAAAAAAGGAAATATATATCAAGCTAATGAAATTTATAAGAAATTAATCAATCAAAAAATTTACACATATGAGTTACTTATTTCATACGGATTATTTTGTAAAGAGATTAACAATTTAAAGATTGCAAAAAACCTATCGATTTTATCTATTAAGAAATATCCCTCAAAAATCAATTCATATATATTGTTAGCTGAAATTTTAAGAAAAGAGAATAAAGTTAATGATGCTTTAAAAACTTTATATGCAGCAAAAAAAATAGAAAAATCAAATGCTGATATTGATTATAATTTATCTATCTCATACAAAACTATTAAATCATTTGGAGAAGCAATATTATATATTGACTCTGCAATAAAGCTTCAGCCTAAAAATCTAATATATCAAATTTTAAAAGCAGATATTCTTGTTGAATTTTTTAAAAATGAAGAAGCAAAAAAATTATTAGTTAATTTAAAATTGCCCAATGATAGTCTTTTATATTTTCAGAAGGAAATTTTAATTTCGAAGATATTTATTAATCAAAAGAAATATAAATTAGCTGAAGATGTTCTTTTGGGATTAAGAAAACTATTTAGTAAAGAGAAAATTTTATTCCTTAATCTGAGTGATCTTTATTTCAAAAATAAAGAACTAGAAAAAGGAATTTTAATTTTAAAAGAGGGCATTGAAAATTTTCCAAAATACATTCCTTTGAGGTTTAATTTGGGCATTATGTACAGAAATATAGGCTTAATAGAATCATCTATTAAGACGCATTTGGAAATCTTATTAGACGATCCATTTAATTCAAATAGTTATTATGAATTATCAACTATGTATAATTTCTCAAATCATAATGAGCAATTAAAAACTCTTCTTAATGTAGAGATAGGAAATCTCTCCCCGCTGGAAAAAATATACTTTTGTTATTCAAAATCTAATGTCTACCACAATAATAAAGACTATAAAAAAAGTGCATATTATCTCAAAATAGCTAATGACGAAAAACTTAAGATTCAACCATCTGACAAACAAAGAAAGTTGAATACTGGTGAATACTTCAGGAATTTAAAAATAGATCAGAATTTAAACCTTGAGAAAGTGAAAGATAGTAATCAATATTTATTTATTGTTGGAATGCCTAGGTGTGGGAGTACATTGCTAGAAAGTATTTTAAGTCTTAATCCTGATGTTAAGGATCTTGGAGAGGTTCCCTTTTTAGAAGAATCTCTTCAGAAATCGGATGATTTGCTTGAAGTTAGAAAACTATATAAAGAAAAAGTCATGTTGGTCGATTCAAAACAGAAAACATTTACAGATAAAAATTTGTTTAACTTTTTATATTGTCCAATTATCTATAAATTTTTCCCTAATGCAAAGATTATTCACTGCATTAGAAATCCACTTGATAATATTCTGTCTATTTATAGAACAAATTTTTTAAATCAAAGTTTTTCAAGTTCATTAAATGATATTTCTGATTTATATTTATATCACTTAAAGCTTATGAATGAATATAAAAGTAAATTTGGATCAATAATTTATAGTTATGAACATGAAAAGGTAGTTCGATATCCTAAAGAAACTATTCAAGATTTATTAAATTGGCTCGATTGGGAATGGGATGAAAAATACCTCTCACCTCAAAAAAGTAAAAGAAGCGTATTTACGGCAAGCAGTGCTCAAGTTAGAAAAAAAATAAATCCAAACTCCTCTGGATGTTGGAAAAAATATGAAGATTTGCTTGAACCAATTAGTGAACTATTCCCTACGTACAATTAAATTAATGGCTTAATAGCTTTTGCAATTTATTTATAATGCACTAGTATGAGTAGATAATTTCATTCTGTGTGAGGAATTTTTATGAAGTTTTTCCAGCAATTGCTGGTGGCTCCTGCAGCTCTTGGACTTTTAGCTCCATTATCTGTAAGTGCTTCCGAAATTAATCTTGATGCTATTTCTAAATACTCTGAAGATAATTTAGAGATAGATGGAAATCTATTTAAACAAAATACTACTAACAAAACTCTACTTTCAGGTGGTGAAGGTTTAGTTGAAGGTGGCGATTTTACTGGTGGATTTTCAGAAACAACTACAGCATCTTTCGGTGTTGATTTTCTTGTGGGTGCTGTTGATGGTGGTACATCTGAAAAAACAGAATTTGCCTACCAAATGGGTATTGGCTTAGAAACTAGCTTTACTGGCGAAGATGCTTTAAGCGCAACTATTGACATAGGTAATGCTTCAGCTACATCATCTCTTTCTGGTACATCTGGAATGAACTTTGATGGAACAACTGATGCACTAAAGCTTGATGGTCTTACATATACATTCCCAGTAGGTGGTGCAACAGTAATGGTTGGTGATAACACTGACGTTAGCGCTGTTTACACTGGAGCTTGTGCTTACAATGCTTTCACTGACTTCATGGGTAACTGTGGTACAGGTAATTCTGTTGGTCTAGGTGGTAAAGGTGTTACTGCTGCAATGTCTTACGCTTTTGATGGCGGATTCTCACTAGCTGGTGGTTTATCTTCTGATCCTTCTGGAATCATGGCAAAGGCTGAAAATGATGCTTTCGGTATTGAAGCTGCTTACACTGCAGATTCATACGGAATAGCAGTTGCTTATTCTGACGTTGAAGGTACAACAGACACAACTTACTGGGGCGTCAATGGTATGTATGCTTTTGACTTCGCAACAATAAGTGCTGGTGTTGAATCTGAAGATCCTGTTGGTGGTTCTACTAAAACAGGTTTCTTTGTTGGTCTAAGTTTCCCTGAAGTTGGAGCTGGTACTTTTGACATAGGTTTGGCTACATCAGCTAACTATGCAAGTTCTGAAACTGAGTACTACACTTACGAAGCTTCATACTCTTATCCAATAAATGATGGTATGACAATCACTCCAGGTGTATTCATCCAAGAGGGTACAACTGACAAAACTGGTTTCGCAGTTAAAACATCATTTAGTTTCTAATTAAATTAAATTAATTATTAATTAAAACTACACACTTAAAAAGGCCTACCTAAACGGTAGGTTTTTTTTATTTTTTTTTTAAATTTTTAAGAAATTTTTATATCCTAAAATTAATAGAAATAAATATAGATCTTTTGATTTGATAAAATTAAAGGAATATTTATTTATAAATGACTCCAATATTTAAATGTTTGATTTGTAAAAAAGACATCGAAAGATCTACTAAAACATTTTGGAGTAAAAAAGGTCATCTATTATGTTCTACATGCTTAGATAATATAGATAAAAATAAACTTTAAATTATTAAATTTTTGAAAAATTTGATTAAAGGTATTTTTTGCAAATCATCTTTTTCTGCTAAGTAATACATAATTAATTGTTATTTTTAAAATATTTCAGTTTAAGACTTCCTTTATTTTTCAGCAATAGGTTAACATTTTTTAGCATGTAATTAATTACTAAATAATAAAAACAAAAATTCCTCATTTATTTGAAAGTTTTAATAAAATTTCAAATAATTGAGGAAGATTTAAGTAAAAAAGTTCAAAAAACTAGCATTATTAATAAATGCTAATAATTAAAGGTTATAAATTTTTGAAAATTAAAACCAACCTGGGATAATCTGGCCAGTAGTTACATATGCGCCTACTGCTGCAACAAAACCTAACATTGCTGCCCAACCATTAAAACGTTCCGCTTCTGGAGTCATGATAAAAATTAAATAATTATGTAAATCATTGTAACAGTAATTATGAAGCTTTGTAAAGTAATTTTTAGTTTTTATGAGAAATTTCATTATCTAATAGAAATTTCTCTTTGTCTTTGCAGATTTGTTACAAATATGTGATATGTAAAATCTTTGTCCAAAAAAAGTTTCAAGAAATATTTTGTCAATTCATAAATAGTTAATTTGGGTTTTTAATTGCTTGAATTTATGTAGTTCTATCTACAACCTTATTAAATTTATTATTACTTGATATTGTGAACTTTTCAAACGATACTCAATTTTTATTTTAAGGTGAATCTAATTTAAATTTAATACAAAAAAGTTTAATAACTTATAACTAAATTACTAATGTGGAATGTATTTTATATTTGGAAGTTATCGTTTTTCACTTTTAAGGAGATGAACTCAATATAAAAAATGTGGGTCGCCTGAGATTCGAACTCAGGACCAGCCGGTTAAAAGCCGGATGCTCTACCGCTGAGCTAGCGACCCATTTTGTAAAATAGAGTACATATGAAATTATCCCTTTTTAAGGTAAAAAAAACAACTTTTTATCTCAAGTTGAACAATAGAAAAACAATTCTTAACTTATGAAATAAAAAATTAAAATTTCTCTCTAAATTTACAGTTAAAAGTTAAAATAATCTAATAGTTAACAGGATTTTTAAAATGCTCAGAACAATCGTAGTTTTTGCCCCCATTATTGCTGCTTTAGCGTGGGTTGTGTTTAATATTCAAAAACCAGCAAGAGAGCAATTTAATAGGGACTTTTTGGGCAAGGATTAATTTAATTTGATAGATAAAGAAGTAATAGTTATTGGAGCTGGCCTTGCAGGATCAGAAGCTGCTTGGCAATTGGCCAATTTTGGCGTACCAGTAAAATTAATTGAAATGAGACCTGTCAAATCAACTCCAGCACATCATACTGGTGAATTTGGAGAATTGGTTTGTAGTAATAGTTTTGGAGCTTTAAGTCCTGACAGAGCAGCAGGTTTATTGCAAAAAGAACTTAGAATTTTTAAATCGTTGATAGTACAAACAGCAGACAAATTTGCGGTACCAGCAGGAGGCGCTTTAGCTGTTGACAGATCTAAATTTAGCATTGCTTTAACTGATGCTTTGTCTAATCATCCATTAATTGAAATTAAGAGATTTGAACAATTGGATCTCCCAAGCAAAGAAAATATAACGATTCTTGCGACTGGTCCATTAACGTCTGATGAATTGTCTTATAAAATTCAAGCTTTTACTGGTATCGATGCGTGTCATTTTTTTGATGCGGCTAGTCCTATTATTTACGGCGATACTATTGATCAAGAGATTGTATTTAAGGCTAGTAGGTACGACAAAGGAGATCCAGCATATCTTAATTGTCCTATGGATAAAAATGATTACATCCATTTCAGAAATGAACTGATAGAAGGAGAGCAAGCTAATTTAAAAGACTTTGAGAAAGAATCAGCTAATTTCTTTGAAGCTTGCTTACCAATTGAAGAAATTGCTAGAAGAGGAGTTGATACAATGAGATATGGACCATTGAAATCTATTGGGTTGTGGAATCCGAAATGGGGAGATTTATTTGATAAGGAAAATAGATTGAAAAAGCGACCTCATGCAGTTGTCCAATTAAGGAAAGAAGATCTAGAAGGGAAATTATTAAATATGGTAGGTTTTCAAACTAACCTCAAATGGTCTGAGCAAAAAAGAATATTTAGGATGATTCCTGGTTTAGAAAAGGCTGAATTTGTGCGCTTTGGAGTAATGCATAGAAATACTTTTTTAGAATCTCCAAAATTACTTTTACCGACATTGCAATTTATGAAAAGGGAAAATCTTTTTGCTGCGGGTCAAATAACGGGGACGGAAGGTTATGCAGCAGCAACTGCAGGGGGCTTACTTGCAGGAATAAATGCATCCTTATTAGCAAACGGTAAAAAACCAGTAAGTTTTCCTAGTGAATCAATGATTGGTTCTTTAATAAATTTTATTAGTAACAAAAATCAAATATTGTCTAATCAGAAAAAAAATAAATTCCAACCAATGCCTGCCTCATTTGGTTTGGTACCAGAACTAACTAAAAGAATAAAAGATAAAAGATTAAGGTACAAAGCTTATCAAGAAAGATCTACAGAAGCCTTGAATGACTTTAAAAATAAACTAGATTCTTGTTTTGATAAAGACCACTTACTCAGCAAAATTTACTAAGATTAATTATCAAAGATCCAAAAAATGGAATTAAATAAGGAAAATTTCGATGCAATTATTATTGGCTCAGGAATAGGAGGGTTAGTAACTGCTTCACAATTGGCGGCGAAAGGAGCTCAAGTATTAGTTCTTGAAAAATATATTATTCCAGGAGGGAGTGGAGGCTCTTTTAAGAGAAAAGGCTATACCTTTGATGTAGGGGCATCCATGATTTTTGGATTTGGAGAGAAAGGTTATACCAATTTATTAACTCGTGCTTTGAAAGATGTAAATGAAAAATGCGAAACTATTCCCGATCCTGTTCAATTGGAATATCACCTTCCACATAATTTTAATATTTGTGTAGACAAAAATTATGATCATTTTATAAGCAAATTATCAGCTAGTTTCCCCAATGAAAAAAAAGGTATCAAGAAATTCTATGATACTTGTGCAAGTGTATTTAAATGTTTAGATTCAATGCCTCTTTTATCAATAGAGGATCCAAGTTATCTTTTTAAAGTTTTCTTTAAATCTCCATTATCATGTTTAGGGTTAGCTAGATGGTTACCAGCAAATGCTGGTGATGTTGCAAGAAAGTTTATAAAAGATCCTGAACTTTTAAAATTTATCGATATTGAATGTTTTTGTTGGTCTGTAATGCCAGCTTTAAAAACCCCTATGATTAATGCGGGAATGGTATTTACAGATAGGCATGCTGGGGGGATAAATTATCCAAAAGGGGGAGTTGGAACGATAGCAGAGAAGTTTGTTTCAGGTATTGAAAAATTAGGAGGAAAAGTTAGATATAAAGCCAATGTTACTGAAATCCTCTTAAAAGATGAGAAAGCGGTAGGAGTTAAGCTCTCAAATGGGGAAGAGATATATTCAAATATTATTGTATCCAACTCCACTAGATGGGATACATTTGGATTAAAAGAGAATACTAAAGGATTAATTTCTAGCAAAAACGTGCCAAAAAGTGAATATAAGTGGTCAGAAACTTATAAACCCTCACCTTCTTTTGTTTCGATTCATCTTGGAGTAGAAAAAAATCTAATATCCGATAATTTTAATTGTCATCATATAATCGTTGAAAATTGGGATGAATTAGAAAGTGAAAAGGGAGTTATTTTTGTTTCTATACCTACTTTACTTGACCCGTCTTTGGCGCCAGAAGGTAAACATATCGTACATGCATTTACTCCTTCATCGATGAGTGAATGGGAAGGTCTATCAAGGAAAGAATATTTGCAAAAGAAAGAAAAATATTTTTCTTTTCTTGTTGAAAAAATATCAACTATTCTTCCTAATCTTGAACAAAATATTGATCACAAAGAAATTGGTACTCCCAAAACTCATAAAAAGTTTCTTGGAAGATATGAAGGTAGTTATGGACCGATTCCCAGTAAAAAGTTGCTTGGACTTTTGCCAATGCCTTTCAATACTACAAAAATTCAAAACCTTTATTGTGTAGGGGATTCATGCTTCCCTGGCCAAGGCCTAAATGCAGTTGCTTTTAGTGGATACGCATGCGCTCACAAAATAGGTGCAAAGTTAAACATAAACAGTTTTAAGTTGCCAGATTAAAAGGATCCTTCTGAAATGATAGAAAAATTTAAAACTCTTTTTTTTGTGAAAAGTTCGTTAATTTCTCTTTATTTAGCGCTTACAATTCCTTTACCATTTATTTCAATCGAAAAATTAAAAATCCCCTCTATTATAATTTTTGCTCTAGGACTTTATTTGATAATCAATATCACTAGTGATTATGTAGAAACTTGCAGTAATAAAATTTCATATAAAAGTAGCTTTATTTCTAAATTCTTAGGAAAAAAAAATTGGGAGATTTCTTGGAAAGATATTAAGTTAATCAAATCTTTGCCAACCAGTCAGGGCAGTAAAGTTTATTACTTTAATACTTTTCAAGGTGATAATTTTCTTGTCCCACAAAGATTGGAAAAATTTGAAAAATTTTTATTAATTGTTTCAAGTAATACTGGTATTGATATTAATGAAATATCTTACATATCACCACTATGGACATATAAATTACTGACATTACTATCAGTTTTAATGATTATTGGTGAGCTTTTTGCTTTTCTAAATTAAATATTATCAATACTGAATCTATAACCTTGTTGTCTAACAGTGGTTATTCCCCCACCTTCTCCCAATCCAGCCTGTTCTAATTTTCTCCGCAAAGTTAATACCTGAGTATCTACAGACCTAGGACCACCACTGAAGGGGGGCCAGGCCATCCTTAAGAGCTCTTGACGACTTCTTACCATTCCAGGAGGCATCAAAAGAGCGCAAAGCAGTGCAAACTCCCTAGGACTTAATTCTACGGGCTTTTCGCTTAGAGTGACTTGTCTTAAAAGAAGATGAACCTCTAAAGGGCCAACCTCAACTTTTTCTTGTAATCCTATCCTTCCCCTTTTTAGGAGTGTTCTGCATCGTGCTGCAAGCTCTTCAAGTCCAAAAGGTTTTCTGAGAACATCATCTGCCCCTTCATCCAATAGATTTACTAATGCTTCAACACCTGATCTTGCCGTTAAAACTATGACTGAAGACCCCAGCTGTTGAGCTAATCTCATCGCAGTATTCTGTTCGAGAATTTCTGCGCTAACTAATAAGTCAGGTGATTGTTCTCTGCATAAGTCGATTGCTTCTGCTGCAGTACCTACTGCTGCAGCTAAATGGCCGTCTTGGCGAAGCCTTTGCACAAGTACTGTTCTAAGTGTGGGGTGAGGTTCAACAACTAGAACTCTTGAGGGGGTTTGAGAGCTCGTCGGCAATTGTGAACTGCCAGGAGTTGAAGCTAAGATTTGCTCAGTTGATTGCATTCTTAATTACTATTTGGCCAGGCAATTTTTTATACTCCTTAATAAGGTATAACAAATGCAAAATAAAAATCAGAATTTATAGAATTATGACATCATTTCAAAACCCCAAAGCAATTCGTCACTTTCAGTCAATTTGTGATGGTTGCCAGGACTTAGTTACTCGTTTTCATACTCCATCTGATCTTAAATTATATAGTGATGGTTATCTCCAAGCATTGAGGAATTGCAGTAGTTTAGAGCAAAAGGATCAAGAGAAATTAGAAAGATTAATTGAAAGATGGATTTTAGATCCGTCAAGTTTTATAGATCCAGATGGAGATGGAAATAAAGGTTTTTTTGATAAAAAAAGGATTTAAAATATTAATTTTTATTAACCAATAAAGTATTTATACTCACTAATTGTCTTAAGACGCTAATTCAATTTCTATTTTTTCTTTAAGAGATCCAGAGTTATACATCTCAATAAGAATGTCTGATCCACCAAGGAATTCTCCTTTTAAGTAAACTTGAGGGATTGTTGGCCAATCTGAATATTCTTTGATACCTTCTCGTATAGCAAAATCACTTAAAACATCAAACGTATAAAATTCTACCCCTAAGGAATTTAGTATTTGAACTACATTGTTGGAAAAACCGCATTGAGGCATCAATTTTGTCCCTTTCATAAAAACCATCACTGGATTAGACTCTATGAGTTTTTGTATTTTATCTTTTGTTAGGTTGTCCATAATTCAATTAGGAGTTTCTGTTTTTAATGCCAGTGCATGGATAGCCTCTGAAGCTAATTCTTCCTTCAAAGCAGAATATACTAGCTGGTGTTGTTTAACCAATGATAATCCATTGAATTCAGATGCAATCACAGTTACTTGCAAATGATCATTTCCCTTGAGGTTTTCAACAAAAACTTGGGAACTTGGAATTTTTTCAGTGATTAATTTAATGACGTCTGTTTTTGTAATCATAATAACTTTTAGTTAACCTTTGTATTTTGTCTCAACAAATCCTAGTTGGATCAATCTTTCATAAGCTTCTTTACCTTCTGGACTATTAGGTGACATTATCCTAATTGTTTCAACAAGTAAGGGTACTGCAACCTCAGGTTTTTCAGTTTTTATATACATAGAGGCTAATCTCTCATTTGATTCTGCCAAAATTTGCAATGTTTGCTTACCTTTACTTTGCATTTCTTTTGGTATTCTCGCATCAATTCCTTTGAAGGATGAATTTAGATCAGAATAAAAAGAGGCAAGTTGCTTTGCTAATTTTCTAGCGTCTAGGTAAAAGTCCTTAGCTTTTTCAAAATCCCCGTTTTTAATATATTTATCACCTTCTTTTATAAAATATTCAACGTTTGAGATGGAAAGCTTTTTACTCTCATCTGAGAGTACTCTGAAGTCTTCTGGATTCTTTATTTCTGCATGAACTTCATTTTTGTAAGGAACATTTCCAAAAAATATAAATAAAATTGGGATTAATTTTAAGAATTTCATTTTCTTTTTCAATTATTAAAATTCATAGTAACTTATTACAGATTCATCTACCTACATTTTTTAATGCTTTTTCTTCCTCTTGAGTCATTTTTTCATTTAGAAATTTATTAAAGTCATTGATCGTAAATTTTGAGTAATCATTAATTGGGATTGGTTTTCCAAAGGATAAACAAAATTCGCCCCTAAAGTTCGGAGGTATTTTGCTGTAAGCAATTCCAATTGGAATAATAGTAATAGAGGTTGTTTTTTTGGTAGCTAATCTAGCTAATCTATATAGACCTTCTTTGAGAACTAATTTTTGCCCATATTTATTAATCTTTCCTTCGGGGAAAACAACTAGTTGTTCTCCTTTTTCTATAAGATCAATCGCATATCTTAAAGCTGATAGAGATGGCGATAATTGATTTATTGAAAAACATCCAAGTCTTTTTAAAAACCAACCTTGAATACCTCTCATTTCGGATTTAGTAACCATAAATCTACAATCCTTTTTTGTTACCCTTCTACCCATTGCCATTGTAAGTATTAAGCCGTCCCATCTTGATCTGTGGGTTGGAGCCAAAATGATAGAGGAATTTATGGGAATCGAAATACCATTTTTTAAAATTTTCTTTTTTCTAAAAAAAAATCTCAAAACAACGTCCTGAGTAACGAACATTGCAATAAATCCCAATACAGGGTTGATTTTATGCCAAATATTTAAGGAATTTTTCTTCAAGTTCTATTTACTATATATTAATAATTTAAGTGTTTGCCTTTTTTTATTAGCTATTATTGGGCGGTTACTAGATTGTCTAGAAACTAAGATTTTCAAAATTATGGCTACTTTAGGAGTAAACATTGATCATATTGCAAATGTAAGGCAAGCAAGGAAAACTGTGGAGCCTGATCCTGTGCAATTTGCTTTTTTAGCAGAATTAGGAGGGGCAGATTCCATAACAGTGCATCTAAGAGAAGATAGAAGACACATACAAGATAGGGATGTATTCCTTCTGAAAGAGACTATAAAAACAAAACTCAATTTAGAGATGGCTGCTACAGAAGAAATGTTAGAAATTGCCAAAAAAATTCTTCCCGATTATGTAACGCTTGTACCCGAGAAAAGAGAGGAAGTTACTACTGAGGGCGGGTTGGATTTAAAAAGTAATGTGCAATACCTTAAGAAGGCTGTTGGGAATTTAAAGGATTCAAATATAGAAGTAAGTGCATTTATTGATCCTCTTGGCGAACAGATAAATTATTCCAAAGAAATAGGCTTTGATTTTATAGAATTACATACTGGAAAATATGCAGAATTATCGGGATCTGAACAATATAAAGAGCTCCAAAGGATTATAGAGTCTTCACATTTAGCAAATGACCTTGGATTAGTTGTTAATGCTGGTCATGGCTTGAACTACAATAATGTTAAAAAAATTGCATCAATTAACAATATGAACGAGTTGAACATAGGTCATAGTATTGTTGCAAGGGCATTAGCGATAGGATTAGAAAAGTCTGTACGTGAAATGAAGTCCCTTATCACATCAAATTAAATTTCAAAAATGACAACATATTTTTTCGTTGCGGCAAGTGAAAAGTTTTTAACTGTTGAAGAACCACTTGATGAAATTTTGAAAGAGAGGATGAGGAACTATAAAGAAAATAATAAAGAAATAGATTTTTGGCTCTTAAAAAATCCATCATTTTTGCAAACCACCCAATTTGCTGATCTAAAAGCAAAAATTCCATCTACCCCAGCAGTTGTTTTATCGACTGATAAAAAATTTATAACTTTCTTAAAGCTTCGTTTAGAGTTTGTTGCTGTGGGGGAATTCGAATGTCCTAATGCAGAAATAATTGATCCATTTAAAGTTGAGTAATATAACCATCTAGAAAATTGCTCAATCTTTATAAGTCAAATAAAATTGAAGTAATAAGTGAGCTGTTAGCAGAGGAATTAAAAATATGTCCTCCGCCTATAAATGAGAAATTAGAAATTGTAGTCCCCAATTACTTTTTGGGGAATTGGTTACGGGAACAAATAACTATAAAAAACAAAATAAGTGCTCTTTATGAGTTAAAGACAATATCAACGTATACCGAATCTTTATTGACAAATTTTTTCCCTGCAATTGATATGAGTGCATGGAATTTTGAGTCAATTAAATGGGGAATTATAGATTCATTAGAAGAATTAAATAGCTTTAAAGAATCATTTCCGCTTAGAAATTGGACTAATAAATATTTGGAAAATGATAAAACAATTGATGGAGACATATATAATCTGACAAAAAAGATCACGAATAATTTTATTGATTATCTGATTTTTAGACCTGAAATGATAGCTCAATGGAATAGATATGAAATTAATTCATCTAATCTATTTAAGAATTTAAACTCAGATCAATTATGGCAACCTATTTTATATAAATTATTAGAGGAAAAGATATCTGAAAAGCCATCATGTTTATACATGATTGAAGTAATAAAGAATTTAAGAAAAATAAAAAACGTTCAATTTCAAATACCAAATCAAATTTATATTTTTTCAGATAATAACTTATCTAAACTACATATTAATTTTTATTCAGAACTTTCAAAATTTATTAAGGTAAATTTGTATTTATTATCTCCTGGAGAAGATTTATGGAATAGAATAAATTGTCTTGAAGGTGAGTTGGGATTTGATGATAATGAAAGTAAATTGAATTTAAATAATACAAATATAGAGAAGATATTTGGTAAATTTGGAGCAAACTTTCAGAAATTAATTGATGAAAATATTTATACAGAAGGTATAAATTTAAAAAATAATTTAATATATATTGATCCAACAACTAATTTTTATAATAAGAAAGATATTCCTCTTCTTAATCAAATACAAAAAAGACTAATTAATAATAATAGCGTTGATTTTATAGTAAGTGAAAGGGATGATTCAATATTACTTTGTGAGCATTTTAATCAGAATAGTCAATTTGAATATTTAAGAAATAAAATTATAGAAATAATAAATTCTTGCGAGACTATTAAATATAGTGATATTGCTATTTTATCTCCACAAACTAATTTAATTAAACCTTATCTAAGGTACATCTTTAATAATGAGTTAATTAATGGTGAAAAAATACCTTATTTTTTTATTGATGAGGATAATCATGACTCTTCAGGTATTTATGAATTTCTAATTGACATTACTGACTTAGCAAGTGAAAAAATTACACTTGAAAAAATAGATTATATTCTTTCGAAAAAAGTAACTCAGAACATTTTTGATTTTAATATTATTGAGAAGGATGAAATTATTTTCTTACTTACCCAAGTGGGGTTTCATTGGGGATTAGATGATAAAGAAAGATTAGGTGAAGAGAAAAACACTCTAGATTGGTGTATAAATAGAATTACTTTAGGCTTAATTTATGACAAAGAAGTAAATTTAAGTACTTTTAATTTAAAACCATTTAGCTATAAAAATACAAGTTTGGATTTGAATAAATGGGTTAAAATATTAATTCATTTAAAAAAATTTATTAATTTGATAAGGGGATCTTTTTCTTACTCGAATTGGGTTGAAAAGATAAAGTTTATATTAAAAAGTATTGCTGATTCTAATGCAAATTTCAATTTAGAAATAATTGAAATAAATAGAATTCTTGATAATCACGCAATACCTTTAATACCTAATGATCTTATCTTATTAAAAGTTTTTAGAGAAATATTAATTTCTTGCATAAATAAAATTAAATATCAAAGCAAATCACGAGTCAACAAGATCCTTGTAAGTGATATTGAGAATTCAAGGCATATCCCACATAAGGTTATCTTCCTAATAGACATGAATAGTGTTAATTATCCAAAATTACCAAAGAGTGAAAACATTAATTTATTAAAAAACAAATATCATTTGGGTGATCCATCTGTTTTTGAAAGAGAGAAATATGCATTTCTAGAGTTGTTAATTTCCTGCAGAGATAAATTTATAGTTTCTTGGGTAAAAAATGATAAAGACAATAAAAAATTAGATGTTTCTTTTCCTATAAAAGAGTTAATTTCTTTTTTTGATAGTTTATTAAACCAAAGCCAAAGAGAACTAATAATTAAAGATTATGATTTAAATAAAAATGAAATAATTGATCTTGATAAATCTAAGATTGTTAAAAGTAATTATTCTTTAATAGGAGATATAAATTGGAATGAAAAAAAATCTGATATAAAAAACTACAAATTATCAGAATTGATTTATTGGTTCAAGACTCCACAAAAATATTGGCTTAATAAAAACAATATTTCTCCCAAGGAAATATTTATTCATCATCCAGACGAGGAGTATGTAAGCAATCTGCAAAAGTCGCAGCTGCTTACAAAAATAATACAGGAGTTAGAGATTGATAAACATAATTTTATTGATGATTTAAAAAAATTGAACATTAATGATCAATTGATTGAAAATGGGATTATTATCCCTAAAAATAGTATTCTTGTAAAAGAAAAAGAAATCAAAGATTTATTAGAAAGTCTATCTACAAGTTTAAGTCAACATAATAAGATTAATAGAATTTATGTTAAATCAAATTCAAATAAAGAAGAATATTTCTTAGATGATGATACCGTAATTGAATTGATTCATGCGAAACTAAGTTTAAGGCGTTTGATAGAGGCTTGGGTAAAATTACTCTTCATTTCTTCTATAAAGAAGAATATAAAAAAGACCAAAGTAATTTATAGAATAGAAAATCATTATAAATCGCAAATTATTCAATCACCTGGAGCAACGGAATCAAATCTAATTTTGGAGGAGTATATAAATATTTTTAAAAATTATTCTGAAAAATGTTTACCTCTTCCTCCAGAAAGTGCTTATAAATATGTAGAAGCAAAAATAAAATCAAAAAATGAAAAAAAAGCTTTTATAGATAAATGGATTGGTAACAAAAATTTTTCTAAAGGAGAAAGAGATAATATCGAAATGAAAATTTGTTTTGGTAATAAAAAAGAACCAGATTTCTTTCTTGGAAATAATAATTTTGATCAATTATCATACAGATTATATGGTCCTCTAATTAAAGCATTAAAGAAATAAAAAATGTCTAAATTTCAGTTAAAAAATTTTTTTAAAGGTGCTTATGATCTAATGCTTGTTTCTTTACAGTTCATTATTATTAGTCTTCATTTTTTTCAATGGGAATTTATTCCACAAATACAAATAATTCAAGCAAGTCCTTTTTCTTATTCACTGGGGATTTTAATTATTATTATCGCTTTCATAATAATGTTAGTTTCAATTAAAGACTTAGGTAGAAATTTATCCCCTTTCCCAAGACCTAAAAACAATAGCAATCTAGTTACCAAAGGTATTTATCGATTTACTTGTCATCCTATGTATTATTCTTTAATATTTATTTCCATTGGAGTTTTTATAATAAAATTATCTATTTATTATTTATTTTTGACAATAAGTTTGGCTTTAATAATTAAATTTAAGATTACCTTGGAAGAAAAATATTTAATGAATAAATTTAAGAATTACGTACTTTATAAAAATGAGGTCAAAGTTTAATTTAATAAAGAAATGGATATTAATCAAATTAAATTAGATAATAAGTTTAAATTAGTAGAAGCAAGTGCAGGAACTGGTAAAAGTTTTACTTTGGCTCACATAGTTTTAAGAAATGTTTTGGAGAAAAAAGTTAAACCAGATGAGATACTCTTGCTAAGTTTTACCAAAAATACTTGTTCTGAATTAAGAGATAAAATACTCTCGAGATTTCATAATTTAAAATTATATTTGCAAAGTCATAATGAAAATAAGATAGATAATACTCTTAAGGATTGGTATCTAGATTTTAAGTATAAAGATAAATCTAAGGAAAAAATAATTTCCGAAATTGATAATTTTATAAATCAATTCTATAAGTTAAAAGTAACTACGTTCCATGCTTTTTGTAATAACATTATTGATGAATATAGTATTGAAATAGGGATAACTCAAGATCCATATATTGATAATAATATTGATAATTTGTATAAGGATGTAATAGATAATCTGTGGATTGATGATTTTCTGAATCTTAATTATGAGCTTATTTCAACAGTCAACAAAAAAAAAATAAGTTCTAGATTTGGAAGTAGGATCAATAAGTCATTTTTTGTAGAAATTTTAAAAAATGTAGATCAAGAAAATATTTATAAATTTCAAATAAATAATAAATATAAGACTATTGATTTAAATAATTATTTTAATGAATTTTTTTATTTAAATTGGAAAGAGTTTTGTTTTGAATGGAATAAGAAAGGTAAGGAATTATTTTTACAACTCATAGAGTTAGGAAAATTAATTAAGGAGAGTGGTGGAAAAAGTCAAATATATTCTGAAAAACCAAGAAATGATAAGTTTAATCAAATAAATTGTTGGATTGAAGATATTAACAAAAGGCTTAATTCTAAAAATGTTATTGATTTAATATGTGATATTTCTAAGGATGATCTTTTATCTAAATATTTTTACATTGAAAATATATCTAAAGAAATTAATAAACATAATCTAAAATTAGATTTTACTAAATTTAATTTATTACAAGATAAAATTTATAAAATAAAAGAAGGTTTCTTTACTGAATTTGTAAGAATATTTACCCAATTAGCTTATATAAAATTAATTGAATTAAAGAAAAGTTTTTCTATTTTCAACTTTAATGATCTTATAAAGACTGTAGAAAATACATTTCTAGATTCGGAAATTAGTAATAGTAATACTCTATCTAAAATTCAAAAAAGATTTAAATGTGTCTTAGTTGATGAGTTCCAAGATACAGATATTACTCAGTGGAATTTAATAAAAAAGTTCTTTAATACAAAAAATCATTTTTTACTTTGCGTAGGGGATCCAAAACAAGCGATTTACAAATTTAGAGGAGGAGATATTGAAACTTACTTAGATGCAAGATCTAATGCAATCGAAGTTTTTAGTCTTAAAGATAACTATAGATCCTCAAAAAAGTTAATCGATGTTCTTAATAAGCTTTATAAGAGTGGACTTAAACAATCAAAACTAAACTATAGTAAATTAACCTCAAGAATTAATGAAAATATTAATCCTGAATTTAAATTTAAGAATGTATTTGAAATTGTAGAATTTTCAAAAAAAGAGACTGATATCCAGGATCTTGTAACTCATTACATAGTTAACTTTATTTTAAATAATAAAGAAATTGATATTAATAAAATTGCGATTCTTACATTAAATAATTCGCAATGCTTAGATTTTAAAAAAAAATTAAATCAGTTTAACCTCCCATGCAAAATTCATAATAAACAAAATATTTTTGATACAGAAGCAAGTTCTCTACTATTTTTATTCATTGAATGTTTATTAAATCCGAGGTCTTTTAAAAATATAACTTTGCTTGCCACTTCAAAGTTTATTGAAATAAAATTAGAAGATTTACTTGATCATGGAATTAATAATAGTTTAGAAATTTTAATTAATAATTGCATTACTTGGTCCCAGGAACTAATAGAAAAAGGGTTTTTAAACATTGTTAATGAACTACTTATAAATTACAAGTCATCTTCGATTATTCAAGATTCAGATTTAAATTCAAATTTATTTCAACTTTCAGAAATTGTTGAAATAGAATTAATAAATAATGATTTTGATCTGAATATAGTCTTCAACTGGTATAAAAATCAGTTAGATCATATTTTACGAATTTCTAATGGAGAAGATTTTTTGACGAAAGATTATAATCTTCAAAATGGAATAAATCTTTCTACCATTCATAGTAGTAAGGGACTCGAATTTGAAATAGTCCTATGTCCATATCTCTCAATTATTTCAAATAAGTCAAATAAAATTAAAGGACCTCTTTGGAAATCAAATATTGATAGAAATATATATATTAATATTTCTAATAATTATGCGAAGGTTGAAAAACTTAAATTAATAGAGGAAGAAGATTTATTTAAGGAGAGTGAGAGGTTAATTTATGTAGCACTTACAAGGAGCAAATTTAAACTTATTGTTTTTAATGATTTAGAGGATACAAATAATATTTTAAATAATGATTTACTTAATAATTTAGAAGATATCAATATTTATAAGTCTAATTTTGAAGTAAGGATAGAAAAAGAGAAAATAAAAGAAATTTTTTCTAAGTTCCAAACCAACAGATTGAATAATAATCTTTGGAAAATTTATAACGTTAATAAAAAAATATCTAATGTATTTAATTCTGATCAATTTATTTCTTATTCAAGTTATTCTTCTTGGATAAGTAAAGATAAAAATATTGATACAGTCATTAATCAAAATAAGGATTATGAAGATAATATATCAATTATCAAAGATTCTAATTTTAAGAATTCAAAGAATTATCCTAATTATTTTTCTTATCCAAATCCCTTAAGTGAATTTCCAAAAGGAACTATTGCTGGGACTTGCCTGCACAAAATAATAGAAAGATTTGAATTTAGAAACGATAATAATCAAGAATTAATTGATTTAATTATTGAGGAATTGAACTTTCATCAAATCGAGACTTCTTTGGCTTTTAAAGTAAAAGATGCGATTTTAAGAATCATAAATATATCTTTAGGAAAAGAATTACAAAATAAGAAACTAATTGATATTCCAAATGAATACTTAATTAAGGAACTCAAATATGATTTAACCCTATCTTATGAAGGTAGAAATATTAATTCTAATGATATATCAAATTGCTTTTTTTTAGATCAGGAATATGAATTTGGTGAAGAATATGCAAATAAAATAAATGATCTTCAAATTATGAATAAAGGCTTTCATTCAGGATGTATAGATTGTGTATTCCCTGTAGGAAATAAATTAGAAGATAGTAAATGGTGGGTAATTGATTGGAAAAGTAATTTTATTGCTGGTAGTGATAATAGTGATTGTTTACCGAGAAACTATAACTATGAAAACATGAGAAATGAAATGATTAAACATCATTATCCATTGCAATCTCATCTTTATTTATTAGCATTGCATAGATTATTAAAGTGGCGACTTAAAAATTATCAACCACATAAACATCTAGGAGGATATATTTATTTGTTTTTAAAGGGATTGCCAGATTTTGAATTATTTGAAAAATCTAAGTCTGAATATTTATCTCCAGGTATTTTTATTAGCAAAGCACCTTTAAAAAGAATTAATTATTTAGATAACCTTTTTTAGAATGACTAAATTTAATACAGATATTGAAAAGTTCCAATACGATCATATATTTAATTTAATCTTAGGTATTTTCAAATTTAGTGAAAAAAAATATGGAAATTTCGTAAAAGATGTAATAAGAATTTTATTAGAGTTTGAAAAAAATGGTGAAACTATTATTGATGTTGATAATAGTTTAATAATCTTTGAATTATTTGAAGATGGCTGGCCCAATAAACATATAGATGTTCTAAAAAAAATAGGTTTGATTGGTTCCCTTCATTCTCCATTCGTATTAGTAAATAGAAAATTAACCTTATCAAAATGGTCAAAAAAGATAGAAAGAGTTATTAATTCATTTTTAAAAAAAATAGATACCGATAATTCAATGAACTCAATTATTAATAAAGATGATAATAAAATTGATCAAATTAAAAATATATTTAAATTTTCAAACTTAGTTTTCCTTCAAGGAGGACCAGGTACTGGTAAAACCACTTTAATAATAAAGTTAATACTAGAACTCCTTCAAATTGATAACTTTTTAAATATTGGTTTATCTGCTCCAACTGGTAAAGCAACAGCTCGTTTAAAAGAAGCTCTTAATGATAAAAAAAATATTTCCTTTAGCAAATTTCTAGACCAATTAGAATTTCAAACTTTACATAGATGGATTTTAAATTCTCAAAATAAATCTCTTAAGTTGAAATTTAAACTAAAAGAGCTTGATATTTTCATAATTGATGAAATGTCAATGGTTAATATCGATTTGATTGAATCAGTTTTAAATTTGCTAGCAAAGGACTGTAAGATTATTTTAGTTGGAGATAAAAATCAATTGTCTCCAGTAAATAACTGTTCTATATGGAATTATTTGTTTGAATATTCCGATAATAGCTCAATTAAATCTTGTGTAGTAAATTTAGAAAAAACTTATAGAAATAGTGGAGATATAGCATTAATTAGTAGTTTAATATTTAAAAATGATTTTTCTTTACTTAATCAAAAGATAAAAGAATTAGAAAAAGATAATAATTCAAAAGAAATTACTATTTCAAAGAGTACAGAAAAAGATATTCCAAAAGATTTATTATTTTCGATTACAAGTCATTTAAAACAGTTAAATATTTCAACTTCAAATTTAAGTAAAAAAAAATATATATTTGATAAGAGTATTGATAATTTATTGCTTAATGAAAAAGATTTAGTAGATAAGATATTTCTGGATTTACAAAGTCACTTGATTTTATGCGAAAAAAATACCGGAATATGGAGTGTTGAATATTTGAATGAAATTGTTTTTGGTCAAAAAAAACCCTTTGACCTTAAAACTCTTAAAGAGGGTGTCCCGATCATGTGTACAAAAAATAATAATGAACTTGGTTTGTCAAATGGGGATATCGGAGTACTTATAGGTTTAAAAAATAAAAGAAAATATCTTTTTAGAAAATTTAATGATAAGAACGAAGAAATTGTCGCACTAATTGATCCATCTAATTTAGAAAATGTTGTACCAGCAATAGCCATTACTATTCATAAATCTCAAGGAAGTGAATCTGAAAAAGTAAACATTTTGTGGTCCCAAAATTATAGAAGAAATCAATATGCTGTAAAAGAAAAAAAAGATAATCAAAATATCTTTTGCAGAGATAATTTTGAAAGAAGGTTATTTTATACTGCTGTTACAAGAGCAAAAAAATCTTTAAATATATATTATTTAAATTAAATTTTATTTTTGAAAAATTAGTAATATCTTAACCCCAGGATGTTAGATTAATAATTCGGCTCTGTAAGGCTAATCAACAATTTAAGTCAATTTAGATATTTGTTGAATGCCTAATCAGAAGATTATTAGGCATTTAAAATGAATTTGAAAAAAGATAGTAACTCTCTTGGTAGTGAGCAGGAAAATTCTCAGAATGAAGATTCTTTCCTACTAGAGTACAAGAACTTAGATAACAAAAAAGAAGTTGAATCTCAACTATTGGAAGTATCGAAAGGAGATGATAATGAGAATGGATTTCTCGATTTTGGGTTTAATCAGTCAATCTTAAACGCGTTAATAAATAAAGGATATAAAAATCCAACTCCCATTCAAAAAGCTGCAATTCCCGAACTAATGTTAGGGAGGGATTTGCTAGGCCAAGCACAAACAGGAACAGGAAAGACTGCAGCTTTCGCATTACCATTAATAGAAAAACTTACAGATAATAAAGAATTAAATGCCAAGGTTTTAGTTATGACTCCTACAAGAGAATTAGCAACTCAAGTGGCAGAATCTTTTAAAAGTTATAGTTCTGAATCTAGTAATTTTAAGACGGTTGCAATATATGGAGGTACCGACTATCGAAATCAAATTTCTGCATTGAAAAGAAAAGTTGATGTAGTAGTTGGTACCCCGGGCCGAATAATGGATCATATAAGGCAGGGGACTTTTAAAATTAAAGATATAAATTGTCTTGTTTTAGATGAGGCAGATGAAATGTTAAATATGGGTTTTCTTGAAGATATTGAATGGATAATAGATCAACTTCCGGAAAATAAGCAGATGGTATTGTTTTCAGCAACAATGCCTAGTGAGATAAGAAATATAGCAAAAAAATATCTAAATGATCCCGCCGAAATATTTATCAAAAGTGTCAAAAAAGAAACTCAATTAATTTCGCAAAAATTTCTATATGTTCAAAGGCATCATAAGTTAGATGCCTTAAAAAGAATACTAGAACTTAATAACGAGGGAGTTATTATTTTTGTTAGGACAAAACTACTTACTACTTCAATAGCCGAAGCTTTAGAGAATTCAGGTCATACTGTGGCAGTACTTAATGGAGATATACCTCAAAATCAAAGAGAAAATACTGTAGATAGATTGAAAAAAGGATTTATTAATATTCTTGTTGCAACTGATGTCGCAGCTAGAGGATTAGATGTTGAGAGGATAAAACTTGTTGTTAATTACGATTTTCCTTTTGACAAGGAAACATATACTCATAGAATTGGAAGAACTGGAAGGGCAGGCAGATCAGGAGAAGCAATTTTATTTGTTAATCAAAGAGAAAAACATTTTCTAAGAAACTTAGAAAACTCAACAAGAACCAAGATTGAAGAAATTAATATACCAAGTAATAAAATAATAAATGAAAAAAGGATGGAGAAACTTATTGATAATGTTAATGAGAGTTCTTTAACTAAAGATGAAAATGAAGAAAATAAAGCTTTGATTATTGATGTACTAGATAATTTAAAAGAAAAATACTCTATGGATGACTCAAATATTGCAATGGCGGCGATTAATTTAGTAATAGGTAATAAATCATTTTTTGTTAATGACGATGATTCATGGATTAATAAACAAAATAATACTGATCGAAATAGATCAAATAGAAATAGTAATAATCGTATGAGAAATTCAAATAGAAGAAATAATTATCAAAATGATTCTTTTGAAACCTACAAATTTAACTTTGGTAAATTTGATGGAGTTAGAGTTGCAAATATTATATCCTCAATCTGTAATTCAACTAATATAAATGGTAGATCCATAGGTAAGATACAGATTTTTAATGATTACAGTTTGGTAGATTTACCCAGAGATCTGCATAGAGAAACTAAAAATAAATTAAAAAAAATTAAAGTCAGAAACTAGTGATAGAGAATGAAAGCTAGCAAATATAATTTCTTTATTTTTGTGAATCTGATAATACTATTCAACTCCTTTAATAGTTATTATTTAGCTCAAACGAAACAAAATTCAATCATAAAATTATTTTGTCTTCAGAGTGTCAAAGAGGAAATGATGAATGCAAAAATGGTATATAGTGAAGAAATTGCGAATGAAACTTGTGCTTGTTACTACGAAGAATTTATGCAAACTGCAAGTCATCAAGATGCAAAAACAAAATGTAAATTAGAAACTAAAGAAAATTTAAATCACAAAAGAAAAATTTAATTATTATTTTTATGAGGTCGAAGAACAAACAAAATCCAATAATTAGACTTTATTTAAATCTGATTGAGGAAAGAAGGTTACTATTTTTTGCTTTTCTTAGTTCCATAATTAATAAAATATTAGATTTAGCTCCCCCTGTAATAATTGGTCTTGCAGTGGATATTGTTGTTAAGGAACAGAATTCTTGGATTGCTGGTTTTGGAATAAAAGAAGTTCCAGCACAATTGATTTTTCTTGCATTTGCTTCAGGAATAGTTTGGTCTGGTGAATCCTCATTTGAATATTTATATTCAATTTTGTGGAGAAATTTGGCGCAGCTATCGCAACATAAATTAAGAATAAAAGCTTATGAGCATATCCAGGAATTAGATATGGATTTTTTTGAAAATGATAATACTGGAAGGCTATTATCTATTTTGAATGATGATATAAATCAACTCGAGAGATTTCTAGACCAAGGGGCTAATCAAATTATTCAGTTATTTATAACTGTCTTGATAATTGGGGGCACTATGATTTTTGTCGCTCCAAAAATCGCTTTATTTGCTTTCTTTCCTATCCCAATTATATTTTTAGGATCAATTAAATTTCAAAGGAAGCTTGCTCCAAAATACAGAGATGTTAGAAATAAAGCTGGACTGTTGGCATCAAGGCTTAATAATAATTTAAGTGGAATTCTAACCATAAAAAGTTTTACTAAAGAAAAATGGGAACTAAATAGATTAAATAAAGAAAGTCTCGAATATCAAAGAAGTAATAAGGCTGCAATAAAATTATCTTCTGCTTTTATCCCTCTTATAAGATTTGCAATTTTATTTGCTTTTATAGCGATTCTATTAATTGGAGGTTTCCAAACTTGGAATAAGACACTTGATGTAGGTACTTATAGTTTTTTAGTGTTTATTACACAAAGACTATTATGGCCTTTAACTACTTTGGGGCATGTTTTAGATGATTTTCAGAGATCTATGGCTTCAATAGATAGAGTAATTGATCTCATAGATACGCCTATAAAAATAAAAGATGGAAAAATAAGAATTGAACCTAAAGATATCAAAGGAGAAATTATTTTTAATAATATAAATTTTAATTATCCTGGACGAGATTTAACTTTAAAAAACATAAATTTCAAAATTGAAAATAACTCAACATTAGGAATTGTTGGTTTAACAGGTTCTGGTAAAAGTACAATAATAAAACTACTACTTAGAATTTATGATAGTAATAATGGGTCAATAACCTTGGATGGGGTAACTATTAAAGAAATAAATTTGAGGGATTTAAGAAAGTGTATCTCTTTAGTAAGTCAAGAAACTTATTTATTTCATGGCAGTGTACAAGAAAATATTGCTTATGGCTCAATCAACCCAAGTCTTAAAGATATTATTAAAGCTTCAAAGATTGCGGAAGCTCATAAATTTATTGAACAATTACCAGATGGTTATAAAACTATAGTGGGAGAAAGGGGCCAAAGGCTCTCAGGCGGTCAACGTCAAAGAATTGCCTTAGCGAGAGCTGTTTTAAAGGATGCTCCAATATTAATATTAGATGAAGCTACAGCTTCAGTTGATAATGAAACAGAGGCTTTAATTCAAAAATCGTTATCTAAAATCACAAAAGAAAGAACAACTATAGTAATAGCTCATAGGTTAAGCACTATAAAAAATGCTGATAATATTGTAGTTATTGATAAAGGTAAAATAGTTGAAAGCGGAAAACATGAAAAACTATTAGATCAGAACAAAATATATGCTGATTTGTGGAATGTTCAAGTAGGAATCTAGTATGAATTTCTAAACTATATTAAGAAGTTAAATGATTCAATTACGTTACTAAACATACCGTCAACTTTATTCCACCTTTCTTCATTTGTCCCCACAGCGAAAGTGTAAAGTGTTCCTCTATCAATTACGACAGTAGCTAATTCATGTCTTGCCTGTGCATTTAAATTTAATTCATACTCTAAATCATAAAAAATATGATTGGATGCCTCCCTCTTATTGGCATTTATAAGTTTTACTTCTCTACCTGAACCTTCGGGAGCAATAACTTTATCAATTAATGTTTGACCTACTTCACTTGGGCTTCCTAATTGCTCTAATTGAACCTCTTTATTGACATCAGAAATAACTAAACTTAAGGTCTCATTACTATTTATTAAATCATGATAAATAATTTCAGGACCTCCATCGACTTTTACTCTAGTCCATCCTGTTGGATACAAAAAGGCATATCTACCATCTGGACTTTGATAAGCTTCTAATCCCGCATTTAGTCCGCCACTACAAGCACTCAGTGTTAAGCACAAAAAAACCAAAAATAAATATTTGAAAGGGTTAAATTTAATATTTTTCATTTTGTTTGAAATTACTAACTAAAAACATAATAAGACATTAAAAGCAAACAATTATGGCAATTCGGAATTTTGCGTCTAAATTATCTCTAGAAATAGTTTAATTTTGATTACTTATACCAAACCACTTTCAAAATTAATCGGTCATTTTGAGAAATTCCCAGGGATTGGTCCAAGAACAGCGCAACGATTAGCCCTGTTTATTTTAAAACAACCTGAAAGTACAATAAGAGATTTTTCAAAGGCTCTGTTAGAAGCACATAGTAATGTAGGTCGTTGCAAAAAATGTTTCAATTTGACTTCAGAAGATGAATGTGAAATTTGTAGAAATACTGAAAGAAATCAAAAACTAATTTGTGTAGTAGCAGAAACCAAAGATTTGCTTGCTTTGGAGCGTGCCAGAGAATTTAAAGGTGTTTACCATGTTATTGGTGGTTTAATATCCCCAATGGATTCTGTAGGTCCCGAACTCTTAGAAATAAGAAGCTTGGTAGAAAGAGTTAGTAAGTCTGAAATAGATGAGATCATATTGGCATTGACCCCCAGTGTTGAGGGAGATACAACAAGTCTTTATATTGGAAAATTATTAGCCCCTTTTACTAAAGTTACGAGGATTGCATATGGGCTCCCAATGGGGAGTGAACTTGAATATGTGGATGAAGTTACACTTGCAAGGGCCTTAGAAGGAAGAACAAAACTAAATTAGACAATGAGAGACAATAATCTAATCAAGAAAGAAAAAACATTAAGACTTCCCTCCTGGATAAAATTTCCTATTAGTAAAGCCTCAGAGTTCGAAAAAATACAAACTCTCATCAAAAAATCAAATATTCATACTATTTGTGAAGAAGCAAGATGTCCAAATAGAGCAGAATGTTATGCCTCAGGAACAGCCACTTTCTTACTTGGTGGATCGATATGTTCTCGTTCATGTGCTTTTTGTCAGGTAAATAAAGGTAGACCTAGTTCTATCAATCTTGATGAATGTACTCAAGTCGCTGAAGCAGTAAAAGTACTAAATTTGAATTATGTTGTTTTGACATCTGTGGCTAGAGACGATCTCCCTGATCATGGTGCAAATTTATTTATATCTACAATTGATGAGATTAGAAAAATTGATTCAACAATTAAGATAGAGGTTTTAACTCCAGATTTATGGGGTGGGGGCAAAAATTTTAATGAAACTAATAATCTTCAGACTGAGAGATTGAAGATGATATTAGAAAAAGATCCAATATGCTTTAATCATAATCTTGAAACTGTTGAAAGACTGCAAAAAGAAGTTAGGAGAGGTGCAAATTACAAAAAATCCCTAAATTTACTAAAAAAGTCAAAAGATATTGCTCCTCATATTCAAACTAAATCAGGAATTATGTTAGGTCTTGGGGAAACATTGGATGAAATAAAAAATACAATTTGCGATCTCAAAAAAATAGATTGTGATCAAATTACAATTGGCCAATATTTAAGGCCCTCTTTCAATCATTTGGCAGTTAAGAAATATTGGGATCCATCAGAGTTTGAATATTTATATCGCTTCTCTAAGGAATTAGGATTCAAGAAAGTATCTTCTGGCCCGTTAGTTAGAAGTAGTTATCATGCAGGTTAACTTTCTTCAATTAAAGAGAGTTTCTTTTCAAGTTTTTTCAATATGGAAATACATTCCCCGTTCATAAGTGTGCCTGCACCTCCCCAAACCAATCTCAATAAAAGATCTACTGGGCTAGAACCAACTTCTTTTACAATTTTAAATCCTATTAACTTGAAATACCTTACAAGTTTTTTACTATAGCCTTCACTATCAAAAATAGCTAAAAGTCTTGCTTTGTTGCTTGATTTTTTTTCAATTGCCCAAGCCATAGTTGTTGCCCATATTAATTCCGAAACAAAAGCAGGCGCTTTACTAAGTATTCTTAATGTATCAAGCTGAATACCTTGTTTATTGAAATAAGTCCAACCTTTCATTTCTGCCCAAATCTTAATGATGTTATCTTTCTGTTCTGCTATAACGATTCTAAAGAAACATAATCCGAGAGTTTCTCTAACTTGAATTTTAATTAATAATCCAATGTTACCTGCTAATTTTTCTAGTTCTTCAACCTTCATGATTTTGAAAATTAGTCCTTTTGGATTTTATGATTTTCCACTTTTAATCTATCAATCTGTTTTTGTCTCTCTTCAAACCTTTTCCTATCATCATCACTGAATTGATCTATGCAAAAATGACATTGGATACCCTTTCTATATTCTTTTCTTTCTTGATCTTTAATCGAAACTGGCATGCCACATGCATGACAAATCGAGTATGAGCCTTTTTCTAATTCTTGGTCTAAAGCAACTCTTTTATCAAAAACATAACATTCACCTTCAAATAAGTTTTTTTCTTTTGGTATATCATCAAGGTATTGAAGGATACCCCCTTGTAGGTGATATATATTTTTATAACCTTTCTTTTTAAGCAAAGTAGTAGCTTTTTCACATCTTATTCCTCCGGTACAAAACATTGCTATATTTGTAGACTCTTTATTTTCTAAAAGGGTATCTAAATGATCATCTACCCACTTGGGGAATTCGCTAAAGTTTTTTGTATTTGGGTTTATAGAGTTCTGAAATGTACCTATAGACACTTCATAATTATTTCTAGTATCAATGACTATTGTATTTTGATTTTTAATTAACTTATTCCAATTAGCTGAGTCAATATAGGTCCCATTATTTTCTAGAGGGTTTATTTCAGGGACTCCCATTGTAACTATTTCTTTCTTGATTTTTATTTTTAATTTTTTGAAGATTTTGTTTTTTGAAAAGTTTACCTTAATATTCAAGTTTCTATTATCTGCATATTTATTAAGTAAATTGATAACAATGTCAATTACATTTTTCTCAGCACAAATAGTTCCATTAATGCCCTCACTAGCAAAAATAAATAAACCTGAAAGATCGTATTCATTTTCGATTTCTAATAATTTATTTTTTAGATCAAGAATTAAGTTTTCTTGAAATGGGAAGAAAGAGTAAAGAGAAACTATTTTATAATTTTTGCCTTTCATAAAGAAGATAATGTTTTTTCACAAGTTTCAAAATCTTTGTTAAATGATACTCCAACCTCTTTAAGAAGTTTTCTATCTGATTGAAAAGATGGATTTGAAGTTGTGAGTAACTCATCTCCATAAAAAATTGAATTTGCCCCACATTGAAAACACAATATTTGTGCTTCTTTTGAAAGCTTTTCTCTCCCTGCACTTAGTCTTATTTTACTTTTAGGCATAAGAATTCTTGCTGTAGCTATCATCCTTATCATTTCAATAGAATCAATTTCTTTATTATCTTCTAAACCAGTGCCTTCAATAGCTACTAATGAATTTATAGGAACACTTTCCGGGTGCGGATTCATGTTTGAAAGCACTTCCAAAAGAGATGCTCTATCGCCATTAGTTTCCCCCAAGCCTATTATTCCTCCACAACAAACATTTATTCCTGCATTCCTTACTCTTTTGATAGTATCTAGTCTGTCTTGATAAGTTCTAGTCGTAATAATATTTTTATAATGCTCGGGACTAGTATCAAGATTGTGGTTATACGCAGTTAAACCTGCATCAGCCAGTCTTAAAGCTTGTTCTTCGGTAAGCATCCCAGCAGTAACGCATGCTTCCATCCCTAAATCTCTTACACCGCTCACCATCTCCAACATTGCATTAAAAGATTTCCCATCCCTAATTTCTCTCCACGCCCAACCCATACAAAACCTATCTGCACCCTCATTTTTTGCTACTTGAGCCCTTGCTAAAACCTCTTCAACTTGAAACTGTGGATGACTTTTGATTTCGCTGGCACTATAAATTGATTGGCTACAGTACAAACAATTTTCCTCACATCCCCCAGTTTTTACGCTGAACAATGATGCTAATTGAATATCGTATTTGTTAAATTTCCTGTGAACTGTTTGTGATTCCCACATTAAATCAATAAGAGGCATATTAAGTATTTCCAAAATCTCCTCTTTTTTCCAATCGAACCTAATTTCTTTTAATAACTGATTATTCGAATTAGCCATTTTTATTAGGAAATATATTGAGAATCTTCAAAAGATTCATTTGGTAATGATTCTATACCGCCGAAACGTCTATTTCTTGATTGGTAATCAATTATTGCTTTAAGAAATTCATGCTCATTGAACTCTGGCCAAAGTACGTCAGATATATAAATTTCTGAATATGCTAATTGCCATAATAAAAAATTACTTATCCTTTTTTCACCACTAGTTCTTATTAGTAATTCTGGATCTTTAATCCCTCTAGTTAATAACTCTGAATTAAATAATTCTTCATTAATTTCACTGGGTTTTATTTCCCCAGAAGAAGATTTTAATGCTAGTTTTTTTGCTACTTTTACTATTTCTTGTCTCCCTCCGTAATTAACACAAACATTGAATAAAAATTTATTGTTGTTTTTAGTAAGTGATTCTGAACTAGATATTATTTCTTTTAAATTTTTTGGGAAAGGAGTTAAATCTCCAATAAATTTTATTTTGGTTGATTCTTCATGTATCTCTTTAATTTCATTTTTTAGAACTTCGCTAAAAAGATTTATAAGAAAATCAACTTCTTTTGTTGGTCTTGCCCAATTCTCAGTTGAAAATGCATAAACAGTAATTACTTCACAACCTAAATTTTTTGCAGCTTTGAGAATTTTTTTTAATACACTAACGCCCTGTTTATGTCCAAATGATCGTGGCAAACCTTTTCTAGTCGCCCATCTCCCATTGCCGTCCATAATTATTGCTACATGCTTGGGTAATTTTTGCTTATCTATTTTCATTAATAAGTCAGTAATTTTATTGTCTAATGCTTTTTCTAAACTCATTAGTTAATCCTGTTTGTTAATAAAAATTTCTGGTTTTTCTGACTCTTTTTTATTAATATCATTGATGATATTATCACTCGAGCCCGCTTTTTGGGATGAAACATTTTTACTTAAAGATGCTTTATTTCCTCCCATAGAGTTTTGATTTCCAATCAAATTTGCGAGAAGTTCTTGTAACCTGCTGCTAGTAATTGGCCTTTCGAGTTTGCCTTGGTTTGCTAATGATAACGTACCTGTTTCTTCAGAAACAACAATACAAATACATCTGTCAAATCTTTCTGTAATTCCTAATGCTGCTAAATGTCTTGTGCCATATCTACTTATTCCTTGTCTTGAGAGAGGAAGTATTACGCCAGCAGAAATTATTTTATTTCCTTTCACAAGAACTGCTCCATCATGTAAAGGCGTATCTGTAGCAAAAAGATTTATTAAAAGGTCAGTTGATAATTGTGCCTCAATATTGGTTCCTGAATATAAAAAATCTTCAGGTCTTAAATCACTTCCCAAATCTACAACGATTAAAGCACCTCTTCTATTTTGAGAGAGTTTACCGGCAGTATCAACTAATTGAGTAATAGTAGTTGAAGTTGCTCTAAATTCCTTTGGTGGATTCCCAAGTAATACAGCTAGCCTCCCTGTGCCTAGTAATTCCATTAATCTTCTTAACTCTCCTTGCCAAAGGATCGCTAATGAGAGGGAGCAAGCGAGGACTAAAGCATCAATTAATTTTGTTGTTAGTGGTAAGTATGCATATCTTTGAATAAACCATGCGGATGATACTAAAAACAAATATCCTCTTAGAAGCCATAATGTCCGTTGTTCTTTTACTCTAGAGAATAATAATAGTCCGAAACCAACAGCAAATAAGACATCTAATAAAACCTTTAAATTTATAATCCCCCAGAAATTCACACTAAAAACAAAATTAATTTAAATGTACCTAATTTTGTTTGATAAAGCGATCAGGTAATACGTCATATTTTAAAAGATCCAATGGGGTTTCTCTTTTTTGAATAATTTCTGCCTCTCCATCTTTAACTAATAGAGCAGCAGGTCTTGGAATTCTGTTGTAGTTAGAACTCATTGAGTTATTATATGCACCAGTACCAAAAACACATATAAGATCTCCGGTTTTACATTCTGCGAGTTCAATTTCCTTAAACAAAACATCACCCGATTCGCAGTGCTTACCAGCAATAGTGTATTTATTTTTGGAATTAATATTTAATGGATTACTTACTAAACATGCAGAATAATTTGATTGATATGTAATTGGTCTTGGATTATCACTCATACCACCATCAACAGATAAATATGTTCTGATACCGGGAATTTCTTTAAATGCTCCAATTTTGTAAATGGTTATACCTGCTGTAGATACAATAGATCTACCAGGTTCGCACATTAATGTGGGAAAATCTAAGTTGTATTTTTTACAAGCTTCAACAACGGAAGAAGAAATTGTTTTAACCCATTCATCTATTGAAGGGGGATCATCACTTTCTGTATACCTGATACCTAAACCCCCTCCAACATTTAGTTCCTCAATATTATGACCAAATTTTTTGGCGTCTAAGATAACCTTTACCATTATTTCTCCCAGATCCTTATGAGGGTCAAGTTCAAAAATCTGTGAACCAATATGAGCATGTAAACCTTTTAATTTTAGGTATTTTGTATTGCTGATTCTGTTGAATAATATATTTAAATATTCTATTCCGAAACCAAATTTGCTATCAAATGATCCAGTTCTAATATATTCATGTGTATGACATTCTATCCCAGGAGTAAAGCGAATCATTATTTCTAAATCATGATTAAATGAATTTGAGATCTCATCTAATCTTTCTAAGTCGTAATCATTATCTACAATAACCTTAATATTATTTCTAACTGCGAATTCTAATTCTTTGTCTGATTTGTTGTTACCATGAAAAACAATTTTTTCATTTGGAACTCCACCTTTAATAGCGGTTAATAGTTCTCCTTCTGAAACAGCATCAAGTCCTAAACCTTCAGAGGAAACAAGACTACTCATGAATATGGAACTATTTGCCTTAGAAGCATATATGGGCAAGGATTTTCCTGGGTAATATTTTTCTAATGATTTTTTGTACGCTTTACAAGAATTTCTTAAAGTGATTTCATCTAAGATATAAAGAGGAGAATCATATTTTTTAACAAGTTCTTCAATAGAACATCCACCAACTGACAATTTCCCATCTCCTTCAATGAATGTTGAAATAGGAACAATATTTCTGTTAGGACTTTCCAAGTCAATTTTTTGTTTTAAAAAAGATTGTTTTTCTTCCATGGGAGAACTTTTAATAAAGCTTTGCCAAAACTGTCATATTTTATAATGACTTTAGATTTGAACTTTCTAGATATAAATACATAATAAATGATATCTATTAAACAAATAAATAAAAAAGATATTGATTTATGTTATGAATTAGATTCAAATACGATTTCGCTCTGGAGTAGAGAACAATGGTCTAACGAATTCAAAAAAGATGGTACAAAAATCTTTGGATTATTAATTGAAAATTTAGTCATTGGCATATGTGTTTTTCAAGTTGTTATTGATGAAGCTCAAATAAATTATTTTGTAGTAAATAAGAAATTTAGAAAAAAGGGATTTGGATCTTATCTTATGAGCTATTTAATAAAAAAATGTGAAAAATTAAATTTAAGGAAATTACTATTAGAAGTTTCTCAGAGCAATGTTACTGCTGAAAGATTTTATAGTCGCTTTGATTTTTCTACTGTGGGAATAAGAAAAAATTATTATAAAGATGGTTCACATGCTCTTTTAAAAGAAAAAAAATTAACAACAAAATAATGTAAAAATTTAAATGTTCGGATAACCAGAATCCTTGAAATTACTATAATTTATTGCTATATCATTAAAAAAGTTCAATTTAATTTGATAAATTATACTTTTGGGTATTCACAAAAGCTCATTCTGAACACAAAACTGACATATTACTGGTAGGTTATTAGTAGGAATTTAATCTTCTAATGTTTGAAAGATTTACAGAAAAGGCTATAAAGGTCATCATGCTTGCTCAAGAGGAAGCTAGAAGACTTGGTCATAATTTTGTTGGAACTGAACAAATTCTTTTGGGGTTAATTGGAGAAGGAACTGGGGTCGCAGCGAAAGTACTTAAATCACTAGGAGTTAATTTAAAAGACTCAAGGATAGAGGTGGAAAAGATAATAGGCAGAGGATCAGGTTTTGTAGCTGTAGAAATACCTTTTACACCTAGGGCTAAAAGAGTTTTAGAACTGTCTTTAGAAGAGGCTCGTCAACTTGGCCACAATTACATTGGTACGGAACATTTATTGTTAGGTTTAATAAGAGAAGGTGAAGGTGTAGCTGCAAGAGTTCTTGAAAATCTTAATATTGACCTTACAAAAGTTAGAACTCAAGTTATAAGGATGCTTGGTGAAACAGCCGAAGTTGGCACAGGGACTAATACAACCAAGGGCAACTTAAAAACTGCTACTCTTGATGAATTCGGAACAAATTTAACAAAATTAGCAAGTGAATCAAAATTAGATCCAGTCGTTGGACGCCATTCAGAGATAGACCGTGTAGTTCAAATACTAGGTAGGAGGACAAAAAATAATCCTGTTCTTATTGGGGAGCCAGGTGTAGGTAAAACAGCTATCGCAGAAGGTTTAGCTCAAAGAATACAAACTGGGGATATTCCAGACATACTTGAAGATAAAAGAGTTTTGACTCTTGATATAGGTCTTTTAGTAGCAGGAACAAAATATAGAGGTGAATTTGAAGAAAGGTTAAAAAAAATAATGGAAGAAATTAAATCAGCAGGTAACGTTATTCTTGTTATAGATGAAGTACATACTTTAATTGGGGCTGGTGCGGCTGAAGGGGCTATAGATGCAGCAAATATACTCAAGCCAGCATTAGCTAGAGGGGAACTTCAATGTATTGGAGCAACAACTCTTGATGAATATAGAAAACATATTGAAAGAGATGCTGCTCTAGAAAGAAGATTCCAGCCTGTAATGGTAGGTGAACCATCTATAGAAGATACAATAGAAATTTTAAAAGGTCTAAGAGAGCGTTACGAACAACATCATCGTCTAAAAATTACTGATGATGCGCTAGAAGCCGCCGCTCATTTAGGGGATCGTTATATATCTGACAGATTTTTACCGGATAAGGCCATTGACCTCATCGACGAGGCTGGAAGTAGAGTACGTTTAATAAATTCTAAACTTCCGCCTGAAGCAAAACAAATAGATAGAGAACTAAGACAAGTCCAAAAACAGAAGGAAGAATCTGTAAGAGATCAAAATTTCGATCAAGCCGGCCAATTACGTGAAAAAGAGATGGAATTGTCTGCAAAAATTAAAGAGGTATTGGATAATAAAAAAGAAACTGCGGCTGGAGATCAAACTGATGTTGATAATTCTGTAAAAAGTGATTCAAAACTTTTACAAAGCCCCCTTGTTAGTGAAGAGGATGTAGCACATATTGTTGCCTCATGGACAGGTGTTCCTGTTCAAAAATTAACAGAAACTGAATCAGTCAAGCTTCTTAATATGGAGGAAACACTTCACCAAAGGCTAATTGGGCAAGATGAAGCTGTAAAGGCTGTTTCAAGAGCTATAAGAAGAGCAAGAGTTGGATTAAAAAATCCTAATAGACCTATCGCAAGTTTTATTTTCTCTGGTCCTACTGGTGTTGGTAAAACTGAATTGACTAAATCTTTAGCTTCCTATTTCTTCGGTAGTGAAGAAGCAATGATCAGATTAGATATGTCAGAATTTATGGAAAGACATACAGTTAGTAAACTTATAGGTTCGCCTCCTGGTTATGTTGGTTTTAATGAAGGTGGTCAGCTTACTGAAGCTGTTAGAAGACGTCCTTATACCGTTGTTTTATTTGATGAGGTAGAAAAGGCTCATCCAGATGTCTTCAACTTATTATTGCAACTACTTGAAGACGGAAGATTAACTGATTCCAAAGGAAGGACTGTAGATTTTAAAAATACATTGTTAATCATGACCTCTAATATTGGTTCAAAAGTTATCGAGAAAGGAGGCGGTGGACTAGGATTCGAATTCTCAGGTGATTCAGTTGAAGATAGCCAATATAATAGAATTAAATCACTAGTTAATGAAGAACTTAAACAATACTTTAGGCCTGAATTTTTAAATAGACTTGATGAAATAATTGTTTTCAGACAACTAACTAAAAATGAAGTTAAAGAAATTGCTGAAATTATGTTGCAAGAAGTTTTTGTTAGATTACAAGATAAAGGCATTAAATTAAATGTCACCGATGCTTTCAAAGAAAGACTTGTTGAAGAAGGTTATAATCCTTCATATGGAGCAAGACCTTTGAGAAGGGCAGTTATGCGTTTACTCGAAGATAGTTTGGCTGAAGAAGTTCTTTCTGGGAGAATAAAAGATGGAGATAATGCTTTAGTTGATATAGATGATAATAAAAAAGTTACAATAAATATTTCTTCTGAAGAATCTTCTCAAGAACTAGCAGGTGCTAACTTCTAATCATTCAAATTAAATATGCAGTCAATCTCTCCAGAAACTATATATAGGGGAAATTATGCTTGGGAAGAATCTTTACCTAAGATTACTAAAATAACAAAAAGTCCATTAATTCTAGGTAGAGGGGTTCAAACGAATAATTTAAGAAATAATATTTTTAATGATTTAAAAAATCAAAATCTAAATGTTAATTCTGCTAATTTACACTTTGATTGTTGTCACGAAGATATTTCAAGAGTAAAGAATATCATTTCAAATAATAATAATGATTCTGTTATCGCAGCTGGAGGTGGAAAAGTTCTAGATTCTGGAAAATATATAGCTGATTCTCTAGATATCCCTTGTATTACAGTCCCTCTTAGCGCCTCTACATGTGCAGGTTGGACAGCTTTATCAAATATATATACTAAGCATGGTCAATTCATAAAGGATGTCGCATTAAGATCTTGTCCGAAAATACTAGTTTTTGATCATAAATTTATTCAAACAGCTCCATCAAGAACACTTGCAAGTGGCATAGCAGATGCGTTGGCAAAATGGTACGAATCTTCAATAACAAGCTCAAAAATAGATGATGGTCTTGTTCAACAAGCAATTCAGATATCAAGAGTTTTAAGAGATCAACTATTAATTGATGGAGGAAAAGCATTTAAGGGTCAATTTGAAAATAATCCATCTTGGCAAAATACTGTAGAGGCATGTGGACTTACAGCAGGATTAGTTGGCGGTATTGGTGGAGAAAAATGTAGGACTGCAGCAGCACATGCTATTCATAATGCAATTACTCAGATAATCACTCCTAATGAATTCTTACATGGTGAGATTGTTGGGGTTGGATTATTATTGCAACTAAAACTAGAAGAAATGAAAAATAATAATAAATTAGCTGATCAATTAATTAAACAATTATTTGTACTTATGAAAGAATTGAATTTGCCAACTACTATCGGACAACTTGGAATAAATGTTTTTGAAAATAATAATTTAGAGAAAATTGCTGATTTTACTTGTCGAGATAAATCGGAGATTCACTTTTTGCCTTTTGAAATTAATAAAAGAGATATAATAGAGGTTATTTCAAATTTTGAGCAACAAAAAATTAAAACATAAATATTTTTTGACTAATAATAATTTTGAACAATTAAGTGATTTAAATGCAGAATTTTTTGAAAGTGCCAAATTATCACTATTAGATCCTTTAGGTCTTTATTTGGCAAATGATGTTAAGTGGATAAAACTCAGCCAAAATTGGAACTCCTTAAAATTCCCAGTAGTTATGGGAGGAAAGGGCCAACCTATAATTCTTCTTCATGGCTTTGATAGTAGTTTTTTAGAATTCAGAAGAATATATAAATCACTAAAAAGAAATTTTCAAGTTATTATTCCTGATCTTCTGGGTTTTGGTTTTAGTCCCAGGTGCGCAACAAATGAATACAATTCCTCGAAAATAATTTCTCATTTAATTGATCTCCTTAAGACATTAAAAATAACAAAGAATCTAAAAATTATAGGTGCCTCTATGGGGGGCTCAACAGCTTTAAAACTTGCTTATGAAATTCCTGATTCTATTGATAAAATTATCCTTTTGTCCCCTGCCGGATTGTTTGGAGAACCTAAGAGTATTCCTTTTCCTCTTAACCAAATTGGCGCCTCATTTCTTGGATTGCCTCAGGTCAGAAAAAGTCTTTGTAGGCAAGCATTTGCTTTCCCAGATGAATGCGTTGGTAAGATGGAAGAGCAAATTGCTTCAATTCATTTAGGTTGTAAAGGATGGAGGAATTCACTTGCATCATTTGCAAAAAGTGGTGGGTTTGCAGGAACTCAAAAATATATTCAAAATATACCAACTAAAACATTATGTGGAGAAAATGATCGAATTCTTGGAAAAAAAGAGATTAAAAAAATAGGAAATATCGAAAAATTAAATTTTGTAGGGTTACAAAATTGCGGTCATCTTCCACATATAGATCTTCCATCATTATCTAGTAAAATTATCCAAGATTATTTTTTGGAATAAAAGATTTCTTAATTAATTTAGATACTTGAGAATTATAAAAATATAGTACAAAACAGATGGAGTAAAGATGTAACTGTCAATTCTGTCAAGAATCCCTCCATGTCCGGGTAAAAAAGTTCCGGAATCTTTTATTTTTGCGTCTCTCTTCATCATAGATTCAATTAAATCTCCAACTAATGCCATAAGAGAAATTGAAATTCCATAAATTGTTCCAACAATTAATGGATTTTCCCAATTCATTAAAAATGCGAAAAATATTGCTAGTAAAATTGAACAGGATATTCCTCCAATTAAACCTTCTATAGTTTTGCTCGGAGATATTGGAGATAGAGATGTTTTACCAAATGACTTCCCAATGAAATAAGAACCAATATCACTAGCTACAATTAAAAAACAAGAAGTTAAAGTTAAATGAAGACCTGTAGTATTTGATAAGTTTTCAAGCGACATAAAACCCTGAGTTGAATCTATTATCACTGAATCTAATCCCCTTAACTTAATCCAGTAACTGGGTAAAAAACCTAAATAGAATAATCCAAAAATAGATGCTGCAATATCTGAAATTGTCCCAGGTTTTGGTTGCAAAAGTAACCAAGTACATATTCCAACTGAACAGATAGGCAAAATTGAATTTGAGATTTCGCCTTCAAGCACACCAATGGTCTCAAGATAGGTAGAAACTATAATAATAAAGGACGAAAATAATGTAGTTTTTGTAGCTGGTCTTATTCCTTTAAATTCTGCCATTCTAAAAAATTCTAATAATGCTAAATATGTAAGCAACGCAGTTGCCAACGTAAAAAACCATCCCCCCAACAAAACAACAATTAAACCAAAAATTCCTATAATTAATCCGCTTCTTAATCTCATATGAAATTGCTATGTTTCTAAGACTCTTATATTAAAATTTACCAGATCCTTGTTACATAAACTTTGATTATTTATCCAATTAAACCTATCTATATCAATTTTTTCGCCAGGAACTAGTAAAGGTATCCCAGGAGGATAAGGGCAAATAATATCTCCAGATATTTTATTTAATGATTGTGAGAAAGGAATATTCCGACTCTTACTTCTCCAAGCAATTCCAATTTCGATTTCGGGAGCTTGAACTAATTTAAAGGGCGATCTGAGCACTTCTAAACTTTTTGATTTTTTGGAATTTAATAGTAATTTTCTCCATAACTTTTCAAATAAATTAAGAAAATCTTTTTGATTTCCAAATCCCAAGCAAAAAGTGAGAGTCATCATTTCTGGCAATTCGGCAATAAGGCCATTTTTATAAAAAAATTTATCAGCAGCAAAACCATCAATCCCAGCCTCAGAGGTATTTACTACAATTTTTAGGGGGTCTTGAGTTTCTATGAGAGGAATATTTCTTTGAATTAATTTTTTATAGATACTTTTTGCCTCTAATATTCTTTTTTGATATTTTGATAAACTTTTTTTATTAAGCCAGTCCCGAATAGACTCTTCACAAGAAGAAAGTAATAAGGAACTTGGACTGGTAGTTTGAAGCAAATTAATACTTTTGATTAAATTACCTTCATTTATTAGATTGCCTTTGTACCAAAGTACCGCCGTTTGAGTTAATCCATTGAGCGACTTATGCAATGAATTAACGACTAAATCAGCGTTTGAGGATAAGGCCGGTTCTGGCAGATTAAGGTTTTCACAAAAAAGGAAATATGAACCATGGGCTTCATCAACTAAAACAGGTAAATTTTTTTGATGACAACAATCTATTAAAGGCTCTAAATCACTGGCATAACCATGATAAGAGGGATTTACAAGAATAACCCCTGCAATTTTATTCTCATCAAAATTTAATTTTTTAAATACATTTTCCAACCAAATTTTTGTAATTGGTTTGTAATGACCGGTTTCGGTTGAATACTCTAGGTCAAAAAATATTGGATTTATATTCTGCATCGCACAGATTTTTATAACACTTATATGAACATTTCTAGGCATTAGGATATTTTCGCCTGGATTTGCCATTGCGATTACTGCCGATTGTATTAATCCGGAAGCTCCATTAACTCCAAAAAAACATCCTTTAGCTCCAAATTTGTGGGAGAATTCTCTTTGAGATTTAGCAATCAATCCGCTTTGGGATAGTGGGGAACCTATCTCTGGTAGTTCGGGCAGGTCCCAATACCCGGGTGGATATTTTAATAACTTTACTAATTTCTTTGGTAAAGCTGCCCCTCTGTTATGAGCGGGAAAGAATAAAGACTTTAAAAACTTTTTAGTCAGAAAGGATGAAATGCTCATAAAGTATTATTGACATATATAGAATGGTCTACATGGTAATGTTTTTTGATACTTTTTAACTTTAATGAAAAGTTCTTATTCGAAATATTCAGCAAAATATGACTTATTTTGGTTAATTTTGAGACCATGGATCTTTATCCCAAGAGTTTTATATATCCTTTTAACTTTTATTTTTCTTTTTTTAAGAATACTTTTTCAAGGTAACAGTAAAAATAAAAATGTACAAAAAAATCTCTCGAAATATCTTTTTGATGTAATAACAGATTTAGGCCCTTGTTTCATCAAATTAGGCCAAGCACTCTCAACTAGACCAGATCTTGTTAGACAAGATTGGCTTACAGAACTTACAAAATTACAAGATAATCTCCCAGCATTTGATCACAAAATTGCGTTAAAAATCATTGAAGAGGAACTTGGAACCCCTGCTGATGAATTATTTGAAGAGTTTCCAGATAGTCCTATTGCTTCAGCAAGCTTAGGTCAAGTTTATAAAGCAAAATTAAATAATTCTTATCTAGCTGTGAAAGTACAGCGGCCAAATTTATACTTTCTCATAAGAAGGGATGTTGTAATTTTAAGGTTTTTAGGAACTTTTTTATCCCCACTTTTACCTTTAAATATAGGTGTTGGAATTGGAGAAATAATAGATGAATTCGGTAAGGCACTTTTTGATGAAATTGACTATCAAAAAGAGGCCGAAAATGCTTTGCGATTTGCTAATTTATTTAAAGAAAACCCAAATATTTTTATACCTAAATTAGAAAAACAGTTTTCTTCCAAAAAGGTAATCACAACTTCTTGGATTGATGGAGTTAAGTTAAGAGATCGAGCTTTACTAGAGGAAAATAACTTAATACCTGCTTCGTTTATAAAAACATGTGTAATTAGTGGACTGCAGCAATTATTTGAATTTGGATATTTTCATGCAGACCCACATCCTGGAAATATGTTTGCTCTAAAAGGAGGAAATGCAGATTGTGGAAATTTAGCTTATGTTGATTTCGGAATGATGGATACTATTACAAATTCAGATAGACTTACTCTTATTAAGGCAATTGTTCACATAATAAATGAAGAATATTATCTCCTAGCAGAAGATTTCCAGAAATTAGGTTTTTTAACCAAAGAACAAGATCTTCAAAAACTTGTTGAACCATTAAAAGAAGTTCTAGGAGGATCTTTTGGCGCTGAGGTTGGTAATTTTAATCTTAAAAATGTAACTGACAAATTCTCAAAACTAATGTATTCCTATCCTTTCAGAGTTCCCAGTAGGTTTGCCTTAATAATAAGAGCCGTAGTTAGTCAAGAAGGTTTAGCACTAAGGTTAGATCCTGAATTTAAAATTTTAAAAATAGCTTATCCATATATTGCTAAAAAACTATTGACCGATAATTCTGATGAGATTTTAGACATCCTTTTAGAAGTCGTTTTTGATAAAAAAGGTCAAATCCAAGTAGAAAAAGTTGAAAGTTTATTAAATATTTTATTTAGAGATTCAGAAAATATTAATTCAGATCTGATACCCGTTGCGAACGCTGGATTGAAATTATTTGTCAGTAAAAAAGGATCCGAAGTTAGGAAGAATCTTCTTTTAAGTCTTATAAAAGATGAAAAATTAGAATTTACTGATGCAAAAAAACTCTTAGCTTTAATTAGAGATACTTTTAGCCCTCTGAATATTGCAAAAAGTGCAGTACAAAATATTATTTCTACAGTTTAGTTTATATTTAATTTGATTAACTTAATTATGATTTTAATTCGATTAGAATTGGATGTAATGTTTAAAAAATAAGAAGTAAAAAGTATTATTTTTTTTTTGGAAATTAAATGAATATTTTGAAAAATCTCTTTTTACTTAACAAAAAATCTGAAAAAAATAAAGATTTAATTTCTGGACTGGTTGATCAATATACTGAAATTTCAAAGTTAGTAAAAGAAGCAAGAATGCAACAAAACCTTACAGTTAAAGAATTGTCATACATTTCAAAAATTCCTGAACGAATAATAAACTCTATTGAAAATAATAATAAAAATATTAGGCCAGATTATCCTTTTATAAGATCTATTCTAATTAAATTAGAGGAATGCTTAGTATTAAAAAAAAATACATTATTAGATTTAGCAGTTAAGGAAAGAAAAATTTTAAAGAAAGAGGGAAAGAAATTTGTGTTCAGGAAATTCGATCTTATCAATACATGGCAAGGAAGTCTTTTGTATTTTTTTATATTAGTTCTAACTATATTTTTATTGAAGAGATACTTTATTTTAAATGTAAATGTCATAGAGATTCAAAATATTGAAAATCAAATCATTGATAAATAATTTTTAACAAGATCTACTTTATAGTTCTCCCAAAATTATTTCCTAGCTCGCTAAACATTCTTATATTATCTTCTATTTCTTCTAAAGGACGATTTAACTTCCATTTCCAGTTATTTTTTGTGGTCCCAGGTTTGTTTAATCTACTTGAATCGTCTAGAGATAATAGATCTTGTAATGGGGCGATAAAGAGATTAGCATTTGTCTCCATCCCAATTTCGATTAAATCCCAAGAAGGATTCTCTGCAAATTTATACTCATCTTTTATTCTTTTTTTGGATTCATAATCTAAATTTTCCCACCATGAAAGAGAAGTAGAGTTGTCGTGAGTACCTGTATAAACAACCCAATTTTCTCCTTCAATATTTTTGGGCAAATAAGGATTATCTTCATTGCCATCGAAAGCGAATTGTAATATTTTCATGCCAGGCAGTTCAAAATTTTCCCTTAAATTCTCTACATCTGGAGTTATTACTCCTAGATCCTCCGCAATAATTGGTAGATAGTTAACCCCTAGATCCTTTTTTACTTTATTTAATAATGTTTTACCTGGAGAATTTATCCATTTGCCAATAATTGCTGTTTTAGAACTGCCACTAACTCTCCAGTAACCTGCTAAACCCCTGAAATGATCAAATCTTAATATGTCCACAAGTTCAAATTGTCTTTGAAATCTTTTTCTCCACCAATTGAAACTAGTCCTTTTATGCTTTGACCAAAAGTAAGTTGGGGTACCCCATAATTGTCCTGTTGAAGAAAAATAATCAGGTGGAACACCACTTTGAAAGATTAAATCTCCATTTTTAAAAATTGAAAATAATGATTTATTACTCCACACATCTGCACTGTCTCTGGAGACATAAAAAGGCAAATCTCCTATCAGCTTAATATTTCTTGAGTTTGCAAAGGTTTTAATGTCGCTCCATTGCTCATCAAGATGCCACTGTATTAATTTTTTAATAAGTATTTCTTCACTTTTTTTCTTAATCCACGATTTTAAGAAACTTTTATTTTTTATTTTAAATTCTTTAGGCCATTCCCACCAAGGCAACATATTAAATTCTTCTCTTATAACAACAAATGTTGCATAATCCTCAACCCAAGAATTTTTACTGATCCATTTGTTGAAGTTTATTTTTCTTTCTTCAGATTGTGAACTCCAACCTTGCAAAAGGAGGAGACCTAATTTCTTTGTTAAGTCATCAGCAATATCAAATTCAAAATGATCTTTATTCTGATTAGTTGGAACTAGATTTTCTTTATCTGAAATGAAGATAAAACCTTTTTCGATTAAATCATCTATATCCAAAAACCATGGGTTTAGTGCAAAACTAGATGGGGAGCTATATGGAGAACCAGTAGAGTCAGTAGGTGTAAGAGGTAAAAATTGCCAGTATTCAATTCCATGCTTATGTAGTTTTTTAATCCACTCTTTAGCTCCTTTACCAAAAGTTCCACATACTCTTCCTCCTGGAATAGATGTTGGATGCATAAGTACGCCTAATGATTTTTTTGCAATAATTGAATCTTTAGGCATGTTTAAATATTTTTTGATCCTTTACACTTAAAGTGTTTTTGATTCTCTAAATTCAACCATATACAAATTTTATTTAATTGACAAATATCATGCCTAGTTTTAAGTCTAAAAAAAAATTTCTAATTTTTAATAAACAATTTTTTGCTTAATTGATGTAAATTTTGAAAACATCTAGTCATTATCTTTTGCGAAATTCACATAAACGACTACGATAAGAATATGGTTTTATGGTGCAAATTTCGTGACAAGTTTTATCACGGCAATGCAGAATAAAGAATCGAACTTTAATCTAACTAACAGTAGATTAAGGCTTGTAAGTGGAACAACAAATCCTAAATTAGCTGAAGAAATTGCATCATACTTAGGTATTAAAAATGTACCTTTAATATCTAAAAGATTTGCAGATGGAGAACTTTATGTTCAGATTCAGCAATCTATTAGAGGTTGCGATGTATTCCTTATCCAACCTACGTGCGCTCCTGTAAACGATAGTTTAATGGAGCTTATGATAATGGTGGACGCATGTAAGAGAGCGTCTGCAAGACAAATAACGGCTGTAATTCCTTATTTTGGATATGCAAGGGCAGATAGGAAGACCTCAGGAAGAGAGTCAATAACTGCAAAACTAACTGCTAATTTACTAGAGAAATCAGGAGTTGATAGAGTTCTTGCTATGGACTTACACTCGGCTCAAATACAAGGCTACTTTGATATACCATGCGATCATATTTACGGCTCACCTGTATTAATTGATTATCTAGAAACTTTAAATCTAGAAGAAATAGTTGTAGTCTCTCCTGATGTAGGCGGGGTGGCAAGAGCAAGAGCATTTGCAAAATTAATGAATGATGCGCCCTTGGCTATCATAGATAAACGAAGATCTGCTCATAATATCGCAGAAAGTCTAACCGTTATTGGTGAAGTCAAAGGTAAAACAGCTATTCTTATAGACGACATGATAGACACCGGAGGTACAATTTGTTCTGGGGCAAATTTACTAAAAAAAGAAGGAGCTAATAGAATATTTGCATGTGCCTCACATGCTGTATTTTCTCCTCCTTCTTATGAAAGATTAAGTACAAAGAATCTTTTCGAACAAGTTATTGTGACTAATAGCATACCAGTTATACATAAAGATAATTTTCCTCAGTTAAAAGTTCTTTCTGTCGCAAATATGCTGGGGGAAGCTATTTGGAGAATCCACGAAGAAAGTTCTGTTAGTTCTATGTTTAGATAAAAGAAATTATTTTTTTATAACCCTTGTAATTTCTTGAGTCTTTCAGTTTCAATTTTAAATTGTTTTTCTATTTTTTCAGGAACATTATCTGGACATACTTGAAGAGCTGATTCAACTAATTGCAGAGATGCAATAAATTGTAATTGTTTCATATCAACTGTTTGTTCTTTCTTCTTCTCTATTATTTTCCCTCCATGTTTTTGTGATACTACTGATGCGAACGTTGCTGAGGCAACGTTTAATGTTTTTGGGAAATCTAAATCAAATCCTTTTCTTGTCGCATTACATAGAAATGAAACACCCATCCCATGATATAAATCTAAATCATTTTTATTGGCAGGTGAATTTTTAACATTTGCATTTACTTTATTAAATTCATTATTTGCATCAAAGAAAAAATATGAAAAAATTAGAGGGATTGCAAAAATTCTAGAAATTTTAAAACTCATATTTGATTTATTTTTATTCATATCACTTAAAGATAACATTTTTTATTTTTTAAATTAAATCTGCCAACAGAATTTATTTAATAATTTTAATTTCGTGATGATTTTCTACTATTTTAAGCATATCTTTGTTCCATGAATATATAACTCTAAATCTATAATTATCAGAATCTACAAGTCTTGTATGTTCAAGAATATACCAATCTTTGTAAGAAGATTCAAAAATCATTTCGTGTTCGTCGACTTGCTTAATATTTGAAATACCTTCATCATTACTTAAATAAAAATTTTCCCTCTTAAGTTGATGGCCTTTTAAAAATGCATGCATTTCTCCTCGTTCTTTATACTGGGGATTTTCGTCAAAGAAATTGTATTTTTTTTCTGGATACCAAGTAAATTTATAATGCGACTCCCATTCTGATTTACTCTCAAGAGCTTGAATATTTATATTCATAATTAAATTATAAGTTTTTTGTGCTTCATCGAGAAAATACGTTCTATTAGATTTCCATAATCCAATATTCCTAGAAAACCACCTTTTTAAATTGCTATTTAAATTGATTTCAGGAGGGTTTTCACCAAAATGTGAATTTTTCTTTGGATTAATAGCAACCATTTATAAAAAAGTCATATTTATTTAATAGCCTATATGTAAAATAAAAAAAAATATCTTAAGGTGTTTATAAGGATTAACAGCTTTTCAACACTTCAGAGGAATTCATTTGAATGATAAAAAAGAGCTAAAACTAATACTTATAGCAGCTAGAAATCAACTTTCTAGTAGTGATATTAAGTCCCTAATAGCTTACTTAGAATCAGATGATTGTGAATTTAAGATATCTCTTCAGATCTCTGAACCCACAGAGCAGCCAGAATTACTTGAACTACATAGATTAGTCGCTATTCCTGCTCTTATAAAGCTTTCCCCAGCTCCAAAGCAAATATTTGCTGGAAGTAATATTTTCTCTCAATTGCAAAAATGGTTACCAAGGTGGTCACAGGAAGGCTTAACTAAAAATCTTGGCATTAATTTGCAGCCATCTAAAATTGATTCAATAAGAACTCAAAAAGAATTTCTATTGGAAGACGAACTTCTTGTTTTAAGACAAGAAAATGAGACATTAACAAAAAGAATAGAATCTCAGGAAAGATTATTAAGAATGGTCGCGCATGAATTAAGAACACCTTTAACTGCTGCTACCTTAGCTGTTCAAAGTCAAAAACTCGGACAAATAGATATTTCAAAATTACAGGAGGTAATTAAAAGAAGACTTGAAGAGATTGAACTCTTATCTCAAGATCTTTTGGAGGTTGGAACAACTAAATGGGAAGCATTATTTAATCCTCAGAAAATTGATTTAGGTAATATTAGTGCTGAAGTAATACTCGAATTAGAAAAATTCTGGAGATTAAGGAATATTGAAATTGATACTGATATTCCATCTGATCTGCCAAGTGTGTTTGCAGATCAAAGAAGAATGAGGCAAGTATTTTTAAATTTAATTGAAAATGCTATTAAATTTTCTAAAGATTCTGGATCTATAAAAATCACTATGATTCATAAGACAAATCAATGGGTAGAAATAACAATTTGTGACAAAGGTGCAGGTATTCCTTTGAGCGAACAAAAAAGAATTTTTCTTGATAGGGTTAGACTTCCCCAGACTTCTGAAGGAACTTCAGGATTTGGTATAGGGTTATCAGTATGTAGGAGAATAGTACAAGTCCATGGAGGAAGAATATGGGTGGTATCTGAAGTTGGAGAAGGTTCCTGCTTCCATTTCACAGTTCCTGTGTGGCAAGGACAAAACAAAGAGCAACAATACTTGACGAAAGGCTAGCCTTACTCTTAGTTTTTAATAAGCTGTTATGCTAATTTCCTGGCCCCATCGTCTAGAGGCCTAGGACACCTCCCTTTCACGGAGGCGACAGGGGTTCGAATCCCCTTGGGGCTATTAATTTAAATTTATAACGATCTTTTTGATGATTTTGCTTGCCTGTCTACGGCAATTAAATTTTCTGAAAGATCCTTTTTTAGTCTTTTCTCTATCATCCCTATTGGCATCCACTGACAACCTTGAACAGTAAGATCATAAATTAATGAGTTTGTTGAAGTATTTTTAATATTTTGAATTTTCCAACTACCCTCAAACTTTCTAAAATCTCCTTTTATTAAATTAAATTTTAAGAGGCCAAGCTCCTTATCCTCAAATAAATCTATAGTTACTTCAGCTGAAAACTTCATGCCAAGGAAATCCTGAGCTCCAACTTGTTTAAGATGGACATTATTTCCCTTCTGAAATATTTTTTTGCTCGATAAAAGATTTGGTATGTACAGATTTAGCCGATCATAATCTGTTAAAACACTCCACAAAGAATCAAAACTCGCAGAAGTTGTAAGTTGAGCTGCCAGTCGTCTTGTCCCGCCGGAAAACTTCTCCATCGTCTGCTCAATTGTCCTGTAATCATTGTTCTTAGAATGATCTTCTGATTCTTGAGGATTATTCATAAATGAATTTTTTAATTAGATAAAAAATTATTTCTGTGTAACTATACTGATAAAAACAACAAATACTGAAAAATTAAAATAATTTCTTTTATTTATCCCGATCTCAAAACGTAACCATTTTTGTAAAATCACTACAAATTAAACTACAAATTGATAATCTTTTATAAAAGAAATCTAAAAAATGTATTCACAAGCAAAAGTAATCGCAGGCGGATTAGCTCATATACCAGTAGTAATAGCTGTTTTTTATTTTATACTCACAACTTTTAATAAAAGAGCTTTAAAATTTGTTGAAGAAGCCAAAACAAAAAAACCTGAGTCAAAAGCTGTGGAACCTAAAAAAGTCGCTGTTTCAAAAATAGAAGCTCCAAAAGCAGAAGCTCCAAAAATAGTTAAGAAAAAACATGCAGATGTGCCAGTCAATATTTATCGTCCAAAAACACCATATGAGGGAACAGTCATTGAAAACTATAGTCTTCTCAAAGAGGGAGCAATTGGTAGAGTTAATCACATAACTTTCGACCTTAAAGATAGTGATCCATTTTTAAATTATGTAGAAGGTCAAAGTATTGGTATCATGCCTGCTGGTGAAGATGCTAATGGAAAACCTCATAAATTAAGACTATACTCAATAGCTAGCACTAGACATGGTGATGACTTTAATGGAAATACAGTTTCTCTTTGTGTAAGACAGCTTCAGTATGAAAAAGATGGTGAAACCATTAATGGTGTCTGCTCTACTTACTTATGTGATATTAAGCCTGGAGATAAAGTAAAAATAACAGGTCCTGTTGGTAAGGAAATGCTTCTCCCTGATGAAGAGGACGCAAACATTGTTATGTTGGCAACTGGAACAGGAATAGCACCAATGAGGGCTTATTTAAGAAGAATGTTCGAACCAACTGAAAAAGAAAAAAATAAATGGAATTTCAAAGGTAAAGCTTGGTTATTTATGGGCGCTCCAAAATCAGCTAATTTGTTATACGAAGAAGATCTTCAAAGATACATTGCTGAGAATCCAGATAATTTTAAATATACAAAAGCTATTAGTCGCGAGCAGCAAAATACAAAAGGTGGAAGAATGTACATTCAAGACAGAGTTTTAGAGTCAGCTAATGAACTGTTCAATATGATTGAAGATGAAAAGACACATATATATCTATGTGGATTAAAGGGTATGGAACCAGGAATAGATGAAGCAATGACTAAGGCAGCAGAAGAAAAAGGATTGAACTGGTCAGAATTAAGACCTCAACTAAAAAAAGCAGGAAGATGGCACGTAGAAACTTACTAAATCTTTGATATTTAGATTTAAGCTTCGCCAATTAAATACTTTTTGGTTTAGACACAATATGTAGCTAATATTTAAAAAAAAGAGGATTTTAAATAAAGAATACTAAAAATATGCCTTCAACTTTAAGGAATCCTCTAAGATTAGGTTTGCGGCAGGAAAGAGTTATATCTCCACAATGTTTAGTAATTTTTGGCGCTAGTGGAGACCTTACTCATAGAAAATTAATACCAGCCTTATTTGAACTCTATTTGCAAAGAAGAATTCCTAGTGAATTTGGAATAGTTGGTTGTGCGAGAAGACCTTGGACTGATAATGATTTTAGAGAAAAGATGAAAGTAAAGTTATCAAATCAAATATATGGTAAAGAAAGGGAGTGGGATCAATTTTCTAATTATCTTTTCTATGAACCAGTTGACCTACAACAAAGTGATCATGTCGTAAGGCTTTCTAGAAGATTAAATGAAATTGATAAAACACAAGCTACTCATGGGAATAGAACATTTTATTTATCAGTATCTCCAAATTTCTATGCAAGTGGATGTAAAGCTCTTAAAGGGGCTGGTCTTTTAGAAGACCCTAAGAAAAGTCGTTTAGTAATTGAAAAACCTTTTGGAAGAGATTATTCAAGTGCAAAAAAATTGAATAAGATCGTTCAAAGTTGCGCTGAAGAAAGTCAGATTTATAGGATTGATCATTATTTAGGTAAAGAGACGGTTCAGAATATTCTTGTTTTGAGGTTTGCTAACACTATCTTTGAACCAATCTGGAATAGGAATTATATATCAAGTGTTCAAATTACTTCATCTGAAACAGTTGGTGTTGAAGATAGAGCAGGTTATTACGAAAGCTCTGGTGCTTTACGGGATATGCTTCAAAATCATATGACTCAAATGCTTGCAGTTACTGCAATGGAACCTCCCGGAAAATTTGAACCAGAAGCAATAAGAAATGAAAAAGCTAAGGTTCTTCAAGCTTCAAAACTTGCTGACGAAAATGAACCGTGGAATTGTTGTATAAGAGGTCAATATGGAGAGGGAGGGAATATTTCAAATCGACTCAAAGGATATAGGCAGGAAGATGGTGTTAATAGTAATAGCACAACAGAAACTTATATTGCGACAAAAGTTTTCGTGGATAACTGGCGTTGGCAAGGGGTTCCTTTTTATTTGAGAACAGGTAAAAGACTTCCTAAAAGATTGGGAGAAATAGTCTTGACTTTTAAAGATGTTCCTGTTCATTTATTTGAATCAACAATAATAAATCCTGCCCCAAATCAACTTATCCTTAGAATTCAGCCAAATGAAGGTGCTACTTTCAAATTTGAGGTAAAATCTCCTGGTTCTGGAATGAAATCAAGACCTGTTGAGATGGAATTCTCTTATGATGAATCGTTTGGAGAACCCTCTGATGAAGGCTATGTAAGATTATTAGCTGATGCGATGCTTTCTGACCCAACCTTATTTACTCGAAGTGATGAAGTTGAGGCAGCCTGGAAACTGTATACGCCATTAATTGAATTGATGGATAATTCTCCTTGGAAGTTACCTATTTATAATTATGAATCTATGACGTGGGGTCCTCCAGAATCTGATCAATTAATTTCAAAAGATAATATTTTCTGGCGTAGACCTTAACAATGAAACCTCAACTAACACTCCAAACCCCTTTAGAGCTGCCTTATCAGGAAATTTCTAACTACCTTAATAAATTATGGATTTCAGAAGATAAAGATAATAGTGGAGCTAATACTTTTACATTAATGGTCTGGCAGCCTGCTTGGCTAGAACAATGTTTGGTTCAAAAAGGATTAGTAAATGGACCAATTACTGGAAATTTAAGTCCAGAGATAATTGAAGTTGCTAAAAAATTTATATTAGATCAAGGACTTCCTATCACTACTTCGCTCAATAGTGAAGAATTATTGAATTTGTTAAAGGAAAATTTATCTAATAAAGATTTTGAAGATTTAAGAGGACAATTTTTTGAATCATCAATAAGTACATTGAATCCAAGAAGATTAATAACTCTAGCGCCAACATTAAATAAAAATTCAGATGTCAAAACTTTTGTATCCGCCTACTGTCCTTTAAGTGATATGCCAGCTATGCAAACTATATGTGGGGATTTAGTTGTTATTAGGGGGGACTCGGCTTCAATATCTAATAAAGGATTAAAAATAATTGATGAATTATCTATTGCTGAATTACCTTCATGGTTGTGGTGGAATGGAAGCTTGGATGAATCGCCTGAAATCTTCGAGTATTTCACTAATTCTGGCCAAAGGTTAATAATTGATACTGCTCTTGGATCGCCTGCAAGATGTTTAAAAGTTTTAGATCAATTAAATAAGTCCAATAAAGCTATTAATGATTTGAATTGGGTTAGATTGAAAAATTGGAGGGAATCATTGGCAATGATTTTTGATCCGCCTTCGAGGAGACCAATTTTAGATCATATTACTGATATTGACATTGATATTGCAGGAGATCATATGATTCAAGCTTTGTTTTTGATTTCATGGATTAGCGATAAACTTGGTTGGTCTTTCCTAAGAGTTGAAAGGGATACCGACTCAACAAAAATAGAGTTTGAAAGAATTAATGGCGAAAAAATTTCTGCAACAATTAATCCCTTATCTTTGGGAAATCCAAGTATTCATTTAGGACAAGTTATTGGATTGAGGCTGATTTCAAAAATTAGTGAGGTTCAAAAAAATAACACTTGTGTAATACTTGGCTGTGAATCAGTGGAATGCATGAGACTTGAAGCAGGGGGAATGGCAAATATGGAATTAATAGAACAAGTTGTTCCAAATTCTTTTTCTACATCAGAGTATGATGTTAGTAAATTATTGGGAAGTAGTAGAGGAAATACAAGTCCTCTTTTTGAAAATTCTATTAAAATAGCCCTTCAAATATTTAATGGTTTTAAAAACTAATAGATGCCTTGTGTAATATCTTCTCCTTCAACTGATAGTGGAAAAACTACTTTATCTCTTTTGCTATCTTGTTGGGCGTTCTCAAAAGGTATAAAGATACAAACTTTCAAAGTTGGCCCAGATTATCTTGATCAACAACAACTTAGTTCGATTGGCCAGCCTATTTGTAGAAATTTAGATATTTTTTTAAGTGGTGAGGAATGGGTTCAAGAAAGTTTTTTTAAACATTCTTTGAAATATGAATTCTCATTAATTGAAGGAGCGATGGGTCTATTTGATGGATTAGGTCCAACAACTTATTCCAGCACAGCAAATATCTCTAAACTTCTCAATGCTCCAATAATTTTTATTGTTAATGCTAGAGGTCAAGTAGCTTCTCTTTTAGCGACAATTAGAGGTTTTAGAGATTTCGATAGTGAGTTGTCAATAGTAGGAATTATATTTAACAACGTTAATTCAGATAGACATAAAAAATTAATAAAAGAAGTTTTTAAAAATGAAGACTTCGAAATTCTTGGTTTTTTACCATCTGATTCAAAAATAACTTTAAACAAAGCTAATTTAGGTTTAATATCTCCAATCGATAATGGAAAAGAAATTGATGTTGAATACTTTGCGAATTTTGCCGAAAGAAATCTTGATGTATTTTCCCTTATTAAATTCCTGAAATCTCCTCAAAAGAAAATATTAAATTCTGTTAATTTTAAAGATTTTAAAATTGATAAAACTAAACCTATCGCAATTGCAGAAGATAAAATCTTTCATTTTCAATACCCTGAAACTAAGGAGTTTTTGAGTGAAATAGGCATACCATTGATTTCATGGAGTATTTATGATGATGAAGAAATACCTAATGAGGCTTCTTCTTTAATTATTCCTGGGGGGTTTCCTGAAAAATATGCTGATCATATAAGTAACTCTACAAAAAGCTTAAATTCGTTAAGGAAATTCCGCAAAAATGGATTTATATATGCAGAGTGCGGAGGGATGATGATTTTAGGAGACTTTATAAAAGATGAAAATGGTAATAATCATAAAATGAGTGGCATACTCCCTTTTAGATCAAAGAAAAGTAAACTTTCAGTAGGTTATAGATACATTCAGGGTTTAAAAGATACTCCGATGATTAAACGAAATCAATTAATTAGAGGACATGAATTTCATTATTGGGAAATTGAAAATAATTTATCTGAACCTGATTTTGGAAAAGCTGAGCATCAAAAGAAACTTTCTTCCCCATGGAAAATTAAATCTTGGAAAACCGAATACAAAAATGAAGGCTTTTTTGATGAAAAATTACATGCAAGTTGGATTCACTTACATTTGCCAAGTTCTCCAGAACTCGCAAAAAACTTTATAGATACCACCCAAATTACTTTTTCAAAGCATTCTTAATTTGTTATCAAATCAAATATTTTGAGAGGTGAACCTAAAAAAAACATTCCAGGCAAAGTGATTAATGGTCCTAAAAAACTCCCCACCAAGACCTCAATTTTTGTATGACCCAGGGTTTCTTTTAACAGTAATTCAGATTGAGGTTCTAATTTTTTTGATAGTTTATTAATTTCTGCAGCTTGAATTCCAGCTGATTTTCGAACACCACTAGCGTCATACATAATTATAAGTGCTACCGCAACTGATAATGCGAATATTGAGCTATCAAATCCTAATTCATAACCTATACCAGATGTAGCACCAGTTATTAAGGCGGAATGACTTGAGGGCATACCACCCGTCTCGAACATAATCCCAAATCTTATCTCTCCAGTTGAAAGGAAATTGAATACAATTTTAAAAAATTGAGCTAGCAAACAGGATAATAGGCTCCAGAAAAGAACTGAATTATTAAAAAAAGAAAAAAAATCAGACATAAATTAAAAATAATTATCTGTCTCTATTTGTAATAAAGTCGGCTAATGATATTAAATACTTTGCATCTGCACCCCAAGGTTGTATTGCTTTTTTTGCTTTTTCAACTAAATCAAATGCTCTTTTCTTTGACTCCTCCATTCCAAGTAATTTAGGGTAAGTAGTTTTGTCAGCTAAAAGATCTTTGCCGGCAGTTTTCCCAAGCTTTTCACTGCTGGAAGTTAAATCAAGAATATCATCTATTATTTGGAAGGCTAAACCAATTCCCTCTGCATATGTAGTCAGAGCTTGTAATAGTTTTTCGTTAGCTCCTGCGATCATCGCGCCTGTTCTTACGCAGGCCTTTAATAAAGCCCCAGTCTTGTGAAGATGAATATATTCGAGAGTTTCAAGGTCGACTTCTTTACCTTCGCATTCCAAATCAACAACTTGTCCCCCTACTAGGCCTGGTGCACCAGCAACTAGGGATAATTCTCCAACTACATTTAATAATCTATTTGGATCGACTCCAGGGCTTCTTAAAGAGACCATTTCAAAGGCCCTTGTTAATAAAGCGTCGCCTGCAAGAATAGCTATTGCATCTCCGTATACTTTATGATTTGTCGGCCTACCTCTCCTCAAGTCATCATTATCCATGGCGGGTAGATCATCATGAATCAAGGACATTGTATGGATCATTTCTATTGCTACCGCAGTAGGAACTGCAAGAGATGGTTCTCCTCCAGCCAGTGAGCAAGATGCTAAACATAAAATTGGACGTATTCTTTTCCCTCCAGCTAAGAGGGAATATCTCATTGACTCTCTCAATATTTCTGGATTCTCAGGGCCCAAGGAAAAATCAAGTGCTTCTTCTACAACTTTTTTAGTGTTTTTAAGATATTTTTCAAAATCAGAAATGCTATTTATAACTTCAGTCATTTTATACCTTCAGTAAAAAAAAAATCATCTTGGAGTTTATGGCAAAAGGTCATTAAGTGTTGATGATAAACCAAATTGTTTTTGCCAGCTAAAAATAGTATTTACAAGTAACATTGTTACTGTCATTGGTCCAACTCCTCCTGGTACAGGTGTGTAAGCAAAAACTTTAGAAATTACATCTTCTAATAATACATCGCCGCATAATCTAGTTTTATTTTTATCTAAACTTTTTAATCTATGTATCCCAACATCAATAATTATTGCTCCTTCTTTCACAAAACTGGAATCTACAAGATTGGGTTTTCCTGCAGCCGCAATTAGAATGTCGGCTTCTTTACAAACTTTATTCAAATTTAATGTTTTAGAGTGAGTAATTGTTACCGTGCTATTTAGATTCAATAACATAAGTGATAGGGGTTTCCCAACAAGCAAACTTCTTCCTATGACAACAATTTTCTTCCCTTCAATTGCAATATTTTGGGATCTCAATAAATTAATAATTCCTGCTGGCGTGCATGATCTCATCGCAGGCTCATTTTTCACTAGTTTGCCGATGTTTACCTCATTTAGTCCATCTACATCTTTGCTTGGATTAATATGGCTGATCAGTTTTTGCTCGTCAAACTTCTTTGGGATGGGAAGTTGTAGTAACATGCCATCAATATCCTTATCAGAATTAAGTTTGATTATTAATTGTTCAACTTCTTTTTGCTCTACATTATCTTTTAGATGAAAGATAAAGCTCTTTATTCCAATCCTTGAACATGCTTTTTCCTTATTATTAACGTAAACACCACTTGCAGGGTCTTCACCTATCCTTATTACAGCTAAACCGGGAGCTCTTTTTGCAATTTTTTTATTACTGGAGATATAATCAGTTAATCTTTCTTCGATTTCAAGAGATAATTTTTTACCGTCTAATTTTAATGACATTTAGAAAAACATCTCCTTTTTACCCCTAGCATGCCTATAATTTTAAATTATTCAAATAGATTTATCTATATTCTGTGCAAAACATCACAACTATCTTAAAGAAATTGCTTTATCTGTGGAGGCGAAGTCAAGTTCCAGTAAAACAACCAATTAAAATTTCAAGGATAGATAATCTCATAATTTTTTTAGTATGCATTTTAATTTCAGTAATTTCTTCTTATAAATTACTTCTTATCTCGCCTTTAAATTCTGCAGATATTTTTTCTTGGTTTTGGACCTTTACTGAAATACTTATTAGTTGCGAAGTTTTGATATTAGTTTCAAAAAAAGAAAATCCTACAATTTCTTCAAGACAGATCTTCTTGATCATTAACCTTCTTTTAGCAGTACAAGTTACGAAATTAGCCTTAGCTTCAACCATAAGTCCATTATCTATGATAATTCCACCGGCATTAATAATATCTCAAGGAATGGGAAGCATAACATCTTTAGCTTGGGTATCAATAGCGAGTCTTATTTGGCCTGAACCAGAAATTATTATCAATAACAATTTATTTTTTATTTTATTAGTTTGTGCTTCAATAGTATCTCTTCTTGGAGGAAGAATAAGAAGTAGAGCTCAGTTACTTCAACTATCCATTTTTGTTCCCATTGGATCGTTATTGAGTCAATGGATATTTATAGGTAAAGATAAAATATCTTTTTTTAATAAGCAAGATTTTGTTTTAGCAAATGGGGATATATTTTCTGATTCCTTGCTATTGGCAATAGCTATGCTTTTTACAATCTTATTTATGCCCATTTTTGAATCGATATTCGGATTATTAACCAAAGCAAGATTACTCGAATTGGCTGATAAGGAGAAACCTCTAATTAGAAGATTGTCTCTAGAAGCTCCTGGCACTTTTGAACATACCTTACTTATATGTGGTTTAGCGGAGGAAGCAACAAGAATGATTGGTGGAGATATTGATCTAATTAAAACTGGAGCTTTATATCATGATGTTGGCAAATTACATGCACCTAATTGGTTTATTGAAAATCAGGATGG